>NZ_JBKBCT010000146.1:0-878 GCF_050871525.1 Kineococcus auxinigenes
GTCATAGCGGTGGGGAAACGCCCGGTTACATTCCGAACCCGGAAGCTAAGCCCGCCAGCGCTGATGGTACTGCTCGGGAGACTGGGTGGGAGAGTAGGACACCGCCGGCCACTCATCTTTGTGAGTGAGTTGTTGAACACGACGGGGAGCGCACCTTCGGGTGCGCTCCCCGTCGTCGTTCCTGGGCTGAGGTCCGGGAGCGCGTGAGACCCTGAAGTGCCCGCAGAGCGGACATCTGAACAGTGACGAGGAAGCTCGCGTGCGCGCGAGCGGGTGGGAGAACGGCATGGCTGATCCTGGGAACCGGGAGCGAGACGAGAGACGCTCCGCCTCCGCAGGAGGACGTCCCCGCCAGGGCAGTGCTCCCACTGGTCGCGGTCAGCGGCCTTCCTCGTCCGATCGCTCCGCTGGTGGGAACCCTCGCCGACCTCAAGGCCCCGGGTCCGGAGCCGGACGCCCTGTCCGCTCCGGGTACGGACGTCCGGAAGGCGCCGATCGTTCCTTCCGGGACCGCGGCGAGGCGTCCCGGTCCGATTCGCCGCGACGTCCTTCCGCCGCGTCCGGTGACCGACCTGGGCGAGGTGTGCGCGATGCCGCCGCCAGGGGCGGCGCCGGACAGCGCCCAGCGGCGACGGGCGGTTCCCGGGACGAGCGCGAGCGCTCGACGACCGGCCGGACCTGGCGCGATCGTGACGATCGGGCTCGAGGTGGGTCGCCGGATCGGGGTGAGCGCTCCAGCGGCGGTCGCCGTGAGGGTGGGTTCCGCCGCGACGAGCGTGCGCCCAGGGCTGATGAGCGGGGTCCTCGCCGTGAGGGTGGCGCAGGCCGTGACGAGCGCGCGCCGCGTCGGGACGCGCGCACGAGCGGTGACCGCGAGC
>NZ_JBKBCT010000018.1:0-54623 GCF_050871525.1 Kineococcus auxinigenes
GGCGGCACCCCTCGGGGTGCCGCCGCCGTCGTGCGTGGGCCCCGTCACACGCGCCCCCTGGCGCCGGGGTGAGGGCGGAGTGACAGAATCACCGTGAGCAGTTCCCAGCACAGCCGACCTAGGAGCTTTTCGTGGCAGGTGCCGCCGACAAGGAGTACGACGTCGTCATCCTCGGAGGAGGCAGCGGGGGCTACGCGTGCGCGCTGCGCTCGGCCGAGCTCGGGCTGTCCGTGGCCCTGGTGGAGAAGGACCTGCTGGGCGGGACCTGCCTGCACCGCGGCTGCATCCCCACCAAGGCGCTGATCCACGCCGCCGAGGTCGCCGACTCCGCGCGCGAGTCCGAGGCGTTCGGCGTGCGCGCCACCTTCGACTCCATCGACATGGCGGGCGTCAACAAGTACAAGGACGGCGTCATCGGCCGCCTCTACAAGGGCCTGCAGGGCCTGGTGAAGTCCCGCAAGGTCGAGCTCGTGCAGGGCACCGGCCGGCTGGTCGCGAAGAACGCCGTCGAGGTCGACGGCAAGCGCTACACCGGCAAGAACGTCGTCCTGGCCTCCGGCTCGTACTCGCGCTCGCTGCCCGGCCTGGAGGTCGGCGGCAGGGTCATCACCAGCGAGCAGGCGCTCCAGCTGGACTCCGTGCCGAAGTCCGTCGTCGTCCTGGGCGGCGGGGTCATCGGCGTGGAGTTCGCCAGCGTCTGGAAGTCGTTCGGCGCCGACGTCACCATCGTCGAGGCGCTGCCGCACCTGGTCCCGCTGGAGGACGAGGCGGCGAGCAAGGCCCTGGAGCGCGCGTTCCGCAAGCGCGGCATCAAGTTCTCCCTGGGCGTGCGCTTCAAGGGCGCCGAGCAGAACGACTCGGGCGTCGTCGTCAGCCTCGAGGACGGCAAGACCTTCGAGGCGGACCTGCTGCTCGTCGCCGTGGGCCGCGGCCCGAACACCGCCGGCCTCGGGTACGAGGAGCAGGGCGTGAGCATGGACCGCGGGTTCGTCCTGACCGACGAGCGGCTGCGCACCAACGTGGAGGGCGTGCGCGCCGTCGGCGACATCGTCCCCGGCCTCCAGCTGGCGCACCGCGGGTTCCAGCAGGGCATCTTCGTCGCCGAGGACATCGCCGGGCTGAACCCCGCCGTGATCGACGAGACCGGCATCCCGAAGGTGACGTACTCCGAGCCCGAGGTCGCCTCCGTCGGGCTGACCGAGGCCAAGGCCCGGGAGAAGTACGGCGACGTGGACGTCGTGGAGTACAACCTCGGCGGCAACGGCCGCAGCCAGATCATCGGCACCGCCGGTTTCGTCAAGCTGGTGCGGCAGAAGGACGGCCCGGTCGTCGGCGTGCACATGGTCGGTTCGCGCATGGGCGAGCAGGTCGGCGAGGCGCAGCTGATCGTCAACTGGGAGGCCTTCCCCGAGGACGTCGCGAACCTCGTGCACGCCCACCCCACGCAGAACGAGGCCCTCGGCGAGGCCCACCTGGCGCTGGCCGGCAAGCCGCTGCACTCGCACTCCTGAGCACCGGCGGGGCCGCGTCGGCGCGGCCCCGCCGTCCCGCCCGAACCCGTCGGCGTCCCTCCGGGCGCCGGAGCACGTCCGTCCGTGAGGAGAACCGAACAGATGTCGAACTCGGTGCAGATGCCGGCGCTCGGTGAGAGCGTCACCGAGGGCACCGTCACCCGCTGGCTGAAGTCGGTCGGTGACACCGTCGAGGTGGACGAGCCCCTGCTGGAGGTGTCCACCGACAAGGTCGACACCGAGATCCCCTCCCCCGTGGCCGGCACCCTGCTGGAGATCCTCGTCGGCGAGGACGAGACGGTCGAGGTCGGCACCGACCTGGCCCGCGTCGGCGACGCCTCCGAGCAGGGCTCCGCCCCGCAGCAGGACGCCCCCGCCGAGCAGCCGGCCCAGGAGTCCCCGCAGCCGCCGGCCCCGGAGCAGTCGCAGGCGGCGCCCGAGACCCAGCAGGAGCCCTCCCCCGAGCAGCCGCCCGCGGCGGCCGCCGCGCCGTCCTCCGGCGGCGGCGGCACCGCGGTGCAGATGCCGGCGCTCGGTGAGAGCGTCACCGAGGGCACCGTCACCCGCTGGCTGAAGTCGGTCGGTGACACCGTCGAGGTGGACGAGCCCCTGCTGGAGGTGTCCACCGACAAGGTCGACACCGAGATCCCCTCCCCCGTGGCCGGCACCCTGCTGGAGATCCTCGTCGGCGAGGACGAGACGGTCGAGGTCGGCACCGACCTGGCCCGCGTCGGCGACGCCTCCGAGCAGGGCTCCGCCCCGCAGCAGGACGCCCCCGCCGAGCAGCCCGCCCAGGAGCAGCCCGCTCCCGTCAAGGAGCCCCTGCAGACGCAGCCGGACGCGGAGGGCGAGTCGCTGGCCGACGAGGTCACCGAGCGCGAGACCGCGCGGCAGCAGGCCGAGGCGTCCACCCAGCCGGCCAGGAGCACGGGCGAGGGCGCTCCCGAGCCGCGCTCCACGCCGCAGCAGCAGGCTCCGGCGCAGCAGGCCCCGGCCCCGGCCCCGCGGCAGGAGGCCCCCCAGCCGACCGGCGGCGCCACCTACGTGACGCCGCTGGTGCGCAAGCTCGCCAAGGACCTGGGCGTGGACCTGTCCACGGTCACCGGCACCGGGGTGGGCGGGCGCATCCGCAAGCAGGACGTGCAGCAGGCCGCCGACGAGGCGAAGGCCGCGGCCGCGAAGGCCCAGCAGGCCCCGGCGCAGCCCGCGGCCGCGGTGGCGCCGGAGCAGAAGCAGGCCCGGGCCTTCGAGGTCTCCGCCAAGCGCGGCACCACCGAGAAGATGTCCCGGCTGCGCAAGGTCATCGCCCAGCGCATGAAGGAGTCGCTGCAGAACTCCGCGCAGCTGACCACCGTCATCGAGGTCGACGTCACGCGCATCGCCCGGCTGCGCGCCCGGGCGAAGGACTCCTTCGCGGCCACCGAGGGCGCGAAGCTGACGTTCCTGCCGTTCTTCGTCAAGGCGACGGTGGAGGCGCTCAAGCAGCACCCCTCCCTCAACGCCAGCATCGACGGCGACAGCATCGTCTACCACGCCAGCGAGAACATCTCGATGGCCGTGGACACCCCCAAGGGCCTCATCACGCCGGTCATCAAGGACGCGGGCGACCTCAACATCGGCGGCATCGCCCGCAAGGTGGCCGACCTCGCCGCCCGCACCCGCAGCAACAAGATCACCCCCGACGACCTCGCGGGCGGCACGTTCACCATCACCAACACGGGCAGCATCGGGGCCCTGTTCGACACCCCGATCCTCAACGCCCCGCAGGTGGCCATCCTCGGCACCGGCGCGATCGTCAAGCGTCCCGTCGTCCTCACCGACGACGAGGGCCAGGAGACGATCGCGATCCGCTCGATGATGTACCTCGCCCTGTCCTACGACCACCAGATCGTGGACGGCGCGGACGCCGCGCGGTTCCTGCAGACGATCAAGAAGCGCATCGAGGGCGGCGCCTTCGAGGGCGAACTGGGTCTGTGACCCGCCCGGCGGCCACGGCCGCCGGGACCCCGCGCGCACGGCCCCGCTCCCTCCCGGGAGCGGGGCCGTGCGCGTCGTGGGAGGGTCCCAGCGGCAGTCGACGTCGAGGAGAGGACGAGCGGTGCGCGTCGTGGTGAGCGGGGCCAGCGGCCTCATCGGCCGGCCCCTGGTGCGGCACCTGCGCGCGCAGGGGCACGAGGTGCTGACCCTGGTGCGCCGGGCGCCCGGCGGGCCGGGCGAGGTCCGGTGGGACCCCGCCGCCGGGGACCTGGACCCCGCGCAGCTGGGCGGGGTCGACGCGGCGGTGAACCTCTCCGGCGCCGGTGTCGGCGACCACCGCTGGACCGGCCCCTACAAGGACCTCGTGCTGTCCTCGCGGGTGGACTCCACCCGCACGCTGGTGCGGGCGCTGCTGGCGCTGGACACCCCGCCCCGCGTGCTGGTCAACGCCTCGGCCATCGGCGCCTACGGCGACGCCGGCGACGCCGTGCTGACCGAGGACGCCCCGCGGGGCACCGGCTTCCTCGCCGAGGTCGTCGCCCGGTGGGAGGAGGAGACCCGGCCGGCCGCGGAGGCGGGCGTGCGGGTGGCCCTGGCCCGCACCGGACTGGTCGCCGACCCCGCCGGCGGCGCCTTCGAGCAGCTGCTGACGCTGTTCCGGCTCGGGCTGGGCGGCCGCCTGGGCACCGGCCGGCACTGGTGGAGCCTGATCACCACGCCCGACGAGGTCGCCGCCCTGGCCTTCCTGCTGGAGAGCCCGCTGGCCGGGCCGGTGAACCTGGCCTGCCCGCAACCGGCGCGCAACGCCGAGGTGACCCGGGCGCTGGGCCGCGCGCTGCACCGCCCCGCCGTCCTGGCCGTCCCGCCGCCGGCGCTGCGCCTGGTGCTCGGCGAGTTCGCCGGGGAGGTCATGGCCAGCCAGCGGGTGGTCCCGCGCGCCCTGGTGGAGGCCGGGTTCCGCTTCCGCCACCCGGACGCGGCCTCCGTGACCTCCTGGCTGGCCGGCGCCACCGGCTGAGCGGTGCCGCGGCTCACCCCACCTCCTGCACCCGCCACTGCCCTTCCACGCGCACGAGCGTCAGCCGGGAGGTCCGCGGCGCGGAGGCCGGCACGCTGGTGACCTCCGCGCCGGAGCCGAGGACCTCGTGCGCCTGGGTGACCACGTCGGCCACGACGACCATCCGCGCCGGCCCGGTCTGCTCGACCACCACGCCGACGACGTCGAACCCGAGCCCCGACCAGCGCGTCCCCGCGTCCCGCGCCTGCTGGAGCAGGGCGGTGTCGGAGAGCAGCGCCGCCGACCCGGGGGCGTCCACCGCGGCCAGCGCCGCGGTGTCCAGCTCACGCAGCGCGTCGGCGCGCCGGGCCGCCAGCTCGCGCACCACGGCGCCGGGGTCGTCCCCGCTCAGGACGCGCGCGCCGACCTCCCCGGTGCCCTCCTCGCCGGCCGGTGCGGGAGCTGTGACCGGGCCGGCGACGGCCTCGGCCGGTGCGGTGGCAGCGGGGACGGCGGCCTCCACCGCGGGCACGGACGCCGGCGGCACCGGCGCGACGGCCACGGCCGCACCGGCCGCGCCGGCGGCCGGGGTCCCCGGCCGCAGCACGAGCACGGTCCCCAGCGCCGCCGCCACGCACAGCACGGCCCCGGCCCCCAGCAGGAGCCGGCGGTGCGGCCGTCGAGCGGTCCGGGCCGCACGGGTGCTCCGCTCCCGCACCCCGGTGGTGGCGGGCGCCGTCGGGACGGCTCCCCGCACCGGCCTGGTGACCGGTGCGGACGCCGCGGCCGATGGATCGGCGAGGAGACCGGCGGGACGACCCGGCGCGGGAGGGACGGCAGTGCCGGTCCTCGCCACCCCGGGGGCCGGCTCGCCCCCGGCCGCGACGGGCCGCCGCAGGGGGTCACCGTCGCCCCAGGTGCGCGCCGCCACCCGCACGGGGCGCGGCTGGGCGCACCCGGCCGCCGCCTGCGCCAGCTCCCCGGGGGTCGGCCGGCGGGACGGTTTGCGGTGCAGCCCCTCGCGCAGCACACCGAGCAGCTCGGCCGAGGTGCCGGCGGGCAGCTGCGAGCCGGCGCGGCGGGCCGCGCGCCGGCTCGCGCCCGCCCCGCCTGCGCCGGGTGCCTGCCCGGTCAGCGCCCACCAGGCCACGGCGGCCAGGCCGTACACGTCCGCGGCCGCGTCGACGTCCCCGCCGCCCAGGACGGCCGGGTCGGCGAAGCCCGGTGTGCCGAGCACGCTGCCGTGCCGGCGGCCCAGCACCCGCGCCAGGCCCAGGTCCGCCAGCAGCGGTTCCCCGCGGGCGTCGAGCAGGACGTTGCCGGGGGCGAGGTCGCCGTGCACCACGCCGGCGGAGTGCAGCTCCTCCAGCGCGGGGCCCAGCACGGACAGCAGCCCCACCACCTCGGCGGCGCCCAGCCGGCGGCGCTGGTGCAGCACCTGCGCCAGGCTCCCGCCGGGCGCCAGGTCCAGCACCAGGACGGGGCGGCCGGCGTCGTCGCGGGAGATGTCGTGCACCGCCACCACGCGCGGGTGCCGCACCCGGCGCAGCAGGGACAGCTCGTGCAGCAGCCCCTGCGCGCCGTCGGTGCCGTCCGGGTCCGCGCCCTCGTCCACCGGTTGCAGGACCTTCAGCGCGCGCAGCACCCCGTCGGGCCCGGCCCCGGCCCACACGACGGCGGAACCGCCGGCTCCCAGCAGGTGCCGCACGTCGTAGCCGTCGACCCGCGGGGGCAGCCTGCGGGGGTCCTGCCCCAGCGCGGCCAGCGCCGCCCGCCGCGCCTCGCGCACGGCACCCGCGACGCCGGCCCTCGCACCACCGGCCACCTCGTCCACCGGGGCGGCGTGCCGACCGCGACGCACGGCGCGCACCCCCTCGACCGGTTCCCCCGAGGGGGTCAGCAGGGGGTGACCGGGCAGGTCGCCGGGCGGGGCGTCGTCGAGGGGCACGGGGACAGGGAACCGCACGGCGCGGGATGGCCGCGCTCGTCATCCACAGCCTCGATACGCTCGGGGGGTGATCCCCAGCGCCACCTCCCCGGACCGGTCGGACCCCCTGCTCCCGGCGATCCCGTCGGGGAAGGCCTCGCCGTCGCCCTCCGTGCCCTCCCCGCAGCTGCCGCCCACCGCGGACGTCGTCGTCGTGGGTGCCGGCCTGGCGGGCCTGGCGTGCGCGAAGCACCTGAGCGCGGCGGGCGTGGAGGTGGCCGTGGTCGAGGCCTCCGACGGCGTCGGCGGCCGGGTGCGCTCCGACCTCGTCGACGGCTTCCGCGTCGACCGCGGCTTCCAGCTGGTCAACCCGGCCTACCCGGAGCTGCACAACGTCCTGGACGTCGCCGCCCTGGACCTGCAGCCGTTCGACGCGGGGGTCGCGGTGCACCGCGGCGGCCGGGTGTCCACGGTCCGGGACCCGCGCCGGCACCCCGCGGGCGCCCTGGAGGCGCTGCGCTTCCCGTTCGGCGGGGTCAAGGACAAGGCCGCCGTGGCGCGCTGGGTGCTCAAGCTGACCGGCCCGGGCGACCTCAAGAGCCCCGACTCCGGCTGGTGGCGGGCGCTGGACGAGGCGGGCGTGCACGGCGAGCTGCGCTGGTCGGTGATCGAGCCGTTCCTGGCGGGCGTGCTCGGCGAGGTGGACGGCACCACCTCGCGCCGCTTCGTGGACCTGGTGGTGCGCAGCTTCCTGCGCGGTACGCCCGGCCTGCCGGCCGGCGGGGTCCAGGCGCTGCCGGACCAGCTCGCCGCGAGCCTGCCGGCCGGTTCCGTGGTGCTGGGCACCGAGGTGCGCCACCTTGGCCTGGCCCCGCGCTCGCTGGTCGCCGAGACCACCGCCGGCGGCGTGAACGCGCAGGCGATCGTCGTGGCCACCGACGCCGGTGCGGCCGGGCACCTGGTGCCGGGCCTGGACGTGCCGGAGGCGCACGCGCTGACGGCGTTCTGGTACGTCACGCCCTCCTCGCCGGCGCCGGGCTCGCGCGAGAAGCTGCTGCACCTGGACGGCGAGCGCGGCGGGCCGGTGGTCAACACCGCGGTGGTCTCCGCAGTGGCGCCGAGCTACGTGCCCGCCGGCGACCGTCGCGGGCTGGTCAGCGCCCTGGCGCTGGGCCGGGAGGCCTCCGCGCCCAGCGAGGCGCGGGTGCGCGCCCAGCTGGGCCGCGTCTACGGCGCGGACACGGCCGGGTGGGAGCTGATCGCCGTGCACGACCTCCCGCACGCCCTGCCCGCGCTGGCTCCGCCCTTCGACGGCCCGCGGCCGGTGGAGGTCGGCGACGGGATCTTCGTCACCGGTGACCACCGGGAGAACCCCTCGCAGCAGGGTGCGCTGGTGGCGGGCCGCCGGGCCGCCGACGCCGTGCTGAACCGCCTGGGGATGGGGCGACGACGTGCCGGCTGAGCGGCCCACGATCGTCGCCACCTCCGGCGGGTGGGTGCGCCGCGAGCGCGGCGGGGTGGACTGGGCGGGCACGGCGCACGAGGCGGTGCGCCTGGCGCGGGTGCCGGCCTCGCGCCGGCCCCGGCTGACGTACCTGGGCACCGCCGGGGGCGATCAGCGCTCCTGGGCGGCGGAGGTGCACGCGGCCGGCGCCCGCGCCGGGTTCGACACGACGGTGCTGGACCTGTTCCCCATGCCGTCGGTGCAGGACCCGGCGCTGCACCTGCTCGACGCGGACGTGGTGTGGGTGGGCGGCGGGTCGGTCGCGAACCTGCTGTCGGTGTGGCGGGTGCACGGCCTGGACACCGCGTTCCGCGCCGCGTGGGAGGCGGGCGTGGTGCTGGGCGGGGTGAGCGCCGGGTCGATCTGCTGGTTCACCGGCGGCACGACCGACTCCTTCGGCCCCGAGCTGCGCGCGGTGACGAACGGCCTGGGCCTGCTGCCGTACGGCAACGGGGTGCACTACGACTCCGAGGCGCGCCGGCGGCCGCTGGTGCACGCCCTGGTGGGCGAGGGCACCCTCGGCGAGACCCACTGCACCGACGACGGGGTGGGCCTGGTGTACGCGGGCACCGAACTGGTCGAGGCGGTCGCCGAGGTCGACGGGAAGGGCGCGTACGTGGTGCGCCGCGAGGCCGGCGGCGAGGTCGTCGAGACCCGGCTGCAGCCGCGCCGGCTGCCCTCCTGAGCGCACCGGCGCGGACGTACGCTGCGCGGGTGGCGACGACGGCGGAGCGCACGACGGGCGGCGCGGCAGGGGGTGCGGGTGCCCCGGCGGTGCGGCGGGTGCGCCTGGGCGAGGGCCTGGTGGACTACCGCGAGGCGTGGGAGCTGCAGCGCGCCCTGCACGCCGAGGTGGCCGCCGGAGAGCGCGGCGACACGGTGCTGCTGCTGGAGCACGAGCCCGTGTACACCGCCGGCAAGCGGACGAACTCGTGGGAGCGCCCGGCGGACGGCACCCCCGTGGTGGACGTGGACCGCGGGGGCCGCATCACGTGGCACGGACCGGGGCAGCTGGTGGGCTACCCGCTGGTGCGGCTGCGCTCGCCGATGGACGTGGTGGGGTACGTGCGCCGCGTGGAGCGGCTGCTGATCGACGTGGCGGCGCGCTTCGGCGTGGCGGCGTTCACGGTGCCCGGGCGCACCGGCGTGTGGGTGGCCACGGACTCCCCCGCGGTGCCCGGCGGGCGGTGCGAGGCGAAGGTCGCGGCGATCGGGGTGCGGGTGGCGCGCGGGGTGACGATGCACGGCTTCGCGCTGAACTGCGACACCGACCTGACCGGGTTCACCACGATCGTGCCGTGCGGGCTGACGGACTCCGGGGTCGCCGGCCTGTCGTCGGCCTCGGGGCGGCGGGTGGGCGTGCTGGAGGCCGCCGCCGTCGTGGAGGAGCTGCTGCCGGCGGCGGGGCTGGCGGGCTGAGGAGCGCCGCACCGCCGCCGGCACCGGCTCACAGCTGCGGGCGGACCTCCTGGGCGACCAGGTCCAGGTGCTCCAGGTCGGACAGGTCCATGACCTGCAGGTAGAAGCGGGTGATGCCCACCTCGGCGTAGCGGCCGATGGTCTCCACGACCTCGGCGGGGGTGCCGGCCAGGCCGTGCTCGCGCAGCTCGGCGGGTTCGCGGCCGATGGCCTCGGCCCGGCGCACGACCTCGGCCTCGTCGCGGCCGCAGCACAGCACCAGCGCGGCGGAGAAGGTGATCTCGCCGGCGTCGCGCCCGCGGGCCTCGCAGGCCTCGCGCACGCGCTGCACGGCGGCGCGGGTGTCGTCCAGCTCGGCGAAGGGCAGGTTGAACTCGTCGGCGTGCTGCGCGGCCAGGGCGGGGGTGCGCCGCTTGCCGCCGCCGCCGACGATGAGGGGGATCTTCGCCTGGGCGGGCTTGGGCAGCGCGGGCGAGCCCTCGATGCGGTAGTGCTCGCCGGTGAAGTCGAACGTCTCGCCCACCGGGGTGCTCCACAGGCCGGTGATGATCTGCAGCTGCTCGGCGAAGCGGTCGAAGCGCTCCTTCAGCGGCGGGAACGGGATGCCGTAGGCGGCGTGCTCCTGCTCGTACCAGCCGGTGCCCAGGCCGAACTCGACGCGCCCGCCGGACATCTCGTCGACCTGGGCGACCTGGATCGCCAGCACACCGGGGTGCCGGAAGGTCGCGGAGGTCACCAGGGTGCCCAGGCGCACGCGGGAGGTGTCGCGGGCGAGCGCGGCCAGGGTGGTCCAGGCGTCGGTGGGGCCGGGCAGGCCGTCGCCGCCCATCGTCAGGTAGTGGTCGGAGCGGAAGAAGGCGTCGTAGCCGGCTTCCTCGGAGGCGACGGCGACGCGACGCAGCGTCTCGTAGCTGGCGCCTTGCTGGGGTTCGGTGAAGATGCGCAGGTCCACGCGACCGATCCTGCCCGGCGCGGCGCGGGTGCGCTCTGGCAGGGTCGTCCCCGTGACGACCGCCCCGGCTCCCGCGCACCCCGTGCTGCCCACCACCGCCCGCTCGTTGGAGCACCTGCTGGCCGCGGCGCAGGCCGAGCACCGGCTGCCCTCGGTGGTGGCCGGGATCGTGCGCGGCGGGCGGCTGGTGTGGACGGGGGCGGCCGGCACCGCCGTGAGCGACGCGGCCGGGGAGCACGCGCCGACCCTGGACACGCAGTACCGCATCGGCTCGATCACCAAGACGTTCGTGGCCGCCGGCGTGCTGCGCTGCGTGGAGGACGGCCTGGCGGGTCTGGACGACCCGCTGGGTGCCCACCTGCCGGAGCTGGGCACCGGCGGGGTCGGGGCGCTGACGGTGGGGCAGCTGCTGGGGCAGGCCTCGGGCCTGCAGGCGGAGACGGACGGGCCGTGGTGGGAGCGCACCCCCGGCGGGGACTGGCGCCAGCTGCTGCCGCTGCTGGGCCCGGAGGCGCTGCGGCACCGCGCCGGGGTGCGCTTCCACTACTCCAACGTGGGCTACGGGGTGCTGGGCGAGCTGCTGGGCCGGGTGCGCGGCGCGGCGTGGGACGAGGTGGTCGCCGAGCAGTTCCTGCGCCCGCTGGGCATGGACCGCACGAGCACCCGACCGCTGGCGCCCGCCGCGCAGGGGTTCGCGGTGCACCCGTGGGCGGACGCGGTGCTGCCCGAGCCGGAGCACGACGCCGGGGCGATGGCCCCGGCCGGGCAGCTGTGGTCCACGGTGCCGGACCTGGCCCGCTGGGCGGGCGCGGTCGCGGACGGGGCCGGCGTGCTGCGCCGCGGGACGGTCGAGGCGATGCGGCAGCCGCAGGTCGTCGACGACGCGCGCGGGGCGGCGTGGGGCGCCGGGTACGGCCTGGGCCTGCAGCTGTGGAACGCCGACGGCCGGCGCTTCGCGGGGCACTCCGGGTCCATGCCGGGGTTCGTGGCGATGCTGCGGGTGGACGTGGAGACCTCCGACGCCGTGCTGGCGCTGACGAACTCCACGACGGGCTTCGGCGACCTGCCGGTGCGGCTGCTGGCGGCGTTCACGCAGGCCGAGCCCGCGACCCCGCGGCCGTGGCGGCCGCGGGCGGTGGACGCCGACGTGCTGGAGCTGGTCGGTCCCTGGTACTGGGGCCCGGCGCCGCTGCTGCTGCGCGCGGGGCCCGGCGGCACGCTCGAGCTGAGCGGGATGACGGGGCGGGCGCGCGCCTCGCGCTTCGAGCGGGACGCCGCGACCGGCGCCTGGCGCGGCCTGGACGACTACTACGCCGGTGAGGTGCTGCGGCCGGTGCGCGGCGCCGACGGCGCGGTGAGCCACCTGGACCTGGCGAGCTTCCGCCTGACCCGCACCCCCTACGACCCGGACGCCGACGTGCCCGGCGGCGTGGACCGCGCCGGCTGGCGCCCCTGACGCGAGACCCCCGACCCGACCGGCCCGACGTGACGGACGTCGCCCGCCGCCCCCGCGGCGGCGGCGCCGGACGGACGTAGGCTGGGCGCGTGACGATCGCACCCGAGGGACGGCGCATGCTGCGCGTCGAGGCGCGCAACGCCGAGACGCCGATCGAGCGCAAGCCGTCCTGGATCCGCACCAGGGCCCGCACCGGACCGGAGTACACCGAGCTCAAGGGCCTGGTGAAGTCCGGCGGCCTGCACACGGTGTGCGAGGAGGCGGGCTGCCCCAACATCTACGAGTGCTGGGAGGACCGCGAGGCGACGTTCCTCATCGGCGGTTCGGAGTGCACGCGGCGCTGCGACTTCTGCCAGATCGACACCGGCAAGCCCTCGCCGCTGGACCGGGACGAGCCGCGCCGGGTGGCGGAGAGCATCCGCACGATGGGCCTGCGCTACGCCACGATCACGGGTGTCGCCCGCGACGACCTCGACGACGGCGGCGCCTGGCTGTACGCCGAGACGATCCGCCAGACCCACGCCCTCAACGGCGGCGAGGACGGGCACGGCACGGGCGTGGAGATCCTCGTGCCGGACTTCAACGGCCACCCCGAGCTGCTGCAGCAGGTGTTCGACGCCGCTCCGGAGGTGTTCGCCCACAACGTCGAGACGGTGCCGCGCATCTTCAAGCGCATCCGGCCGGCGTTCCGCTACGAGCGTTCGCTGGACGTCATCACGCAGGGCCGCGACGCGGGCCTGGTGACGAAGTCCAACCTCATCCTCGGCATGGGCGAGACCGACGAGGAGGTCGTGGAGGCGCTGGCCGACCTGCGCGGCGCGGGCTGCGACATCATCACGATCACCCAGTACCTGCGCCCCAGCCCGCGCCACCACCCGGTGGAGCGCTGGGTGAAGCCGGAGCGGTTCGTGGAGTTCTCCGCCGAGGCGGAGCGCCTGGGCTTCGCCGGGGTGATGGCCGGGCCGCTGGTGCGTTCCTCCTACCGGGCGGGACGGCTGTGGGCGCAGGCGATGCGACGGCGCGGCGTGCCGATCCCGGGGCACCTGGCGCACCTGGACCGCGAGGTGCCGGCGGCGCAGGAGGCGGCCAGCCTGCTGGCCCGCTGACCCCCTCCCCCACCGCCCGGCGCGTGCGCGGGGCGGTGGGGGGCCCTGCCCGCGAGCCGTATCCTTGGCCGCATGGCACGACGTGAGACGCCCGCGGGCGCGACCCCGGCACCGAAGCCGAAGAAGCAGCGGTGGAAGCGGCTCCGTCAGCTGAAGCAGGTCTACGACATGACGGTGCGGGCCGACCCCGCGACCAAGTGGTGGATGCTGCTGGCCGTCGGCGGGCCGATCCTCCTGGGCGTCGTGATCGGCCTGCTCACCGACCACTGGATCTACTTCCCCCTGCTCGGGATCATGGTCGGCGTCCTGGCCGGCATGTTCCTGCTGGGCCGCCGCGCCGAGCGCGCCGCCTACGTGAGCCTGGAGGGCCAGAAGGGCGCCGCGGGGGCCGCGCTGAGCTCCATCCGGCGCGGCTGGACCGTGGACCAGGAACCGGTGGCCGTGGAGGCCCGCAACCAGGACATGGTGTTCCGCGCCGTCGGCCGCGCCGGGATCGTGCTGGTGGGCGACGGCCCGCCCACCCGCGTGCGCAAGCTGCTGGAGGGCGAGCGGCGCAAGGTGGCCCGCGTGGCGCCCAACGTCCCGGTGCACCTCTTCACCGTGGGGGACGGCGGCGGGGAGGGCGAGGTCCCGCTGCGCAAGCTGGCCTCGCGCGTGCAGCGCCTGAAGCCGACGCTGACCAAGCAGGAGGTCGCGGCGGTCAGCAAGCGGCTGCGCGCCCTGGGCGGCGTGCGCGCCCCCGTGCCGCAGGGCGTGGACCCGCTGCGCGCCCGGCCCGACCGACGGGCCATGCGCGGGCGCTGAGCCCGCACCCCGAGCGCACCCCCGGGCCGCCGGTCACCGTCGCACGACGACGGTGCCGGCGGCCTTGTCGTGCAGGCCGCGCCGGTCGGCGTCCCAGACCACCGCGGGGATCACCAGCGCCAGGAGCACCGCGCGCGCCGCCCCGCGGGCGAGACCGACGGGCACCGGGGCGTCGGTGCGGCGCACCACCGTGCCGGCGAGGGCGTGGCCGATGGTCGTGCCGATCGTCGACACCAGCAGCCAGTGCATGACGACGAGGACCACCAGGGGCGCGAAGTCGCGCCCCAGGGCGTCGGCGAGGAAGGCGCGGCCGATGAGGGTGGCCACCACCCAGTCCACGGCCAGCCCGGCCGCGCGCCGGCCCCAGCCGGGCACGGAGCCGCGGCCGGTGGCGGGCAGGCCGAGCCGCGCGCCGGGCACCTGCTGCCCGCCGCCGTCGCGTCGCGGGTCGTGCGCTGCGGTGCGGGGCCGGCTCTCGCTCACCTCGTCAGCCTAAGCGCCGCACCGGCTCCTGCCGGGCGCGGTCGGGCACGCACCGGCCGCCGGGAGGGGGGACCACCCCTGTCGCCCCCGCGACCACCTCGGTAACGTGGCTGAAACACCGGCGCAACGGGGGCGAAACGACGCCCCCCTAGCGTCGGCGCGTCCACGGCGGCTCGAGCGCCGAGCCGGTCCCGCGCATGGAGGTTGGATGTTCAGCAACTCCGAAGAGGTCCTGAAGTACATCAAGGATGAGGACGTCAAGTTCGTCGACATCCGCTTCTGCGACCTGCCGGGTGTCATGCAGCACTTCAACGTGCCGGCCGCATCGGTGGACGCGGACGCCCTGACCGAGGGGCAGATGTTCGACGGCTCCTCGATCCGCGGCTTCCAGGCCATCCACGAGTCGGACATGAAGCTGATCGCGGACCCGACCTCCGCCTTCATCGACCCGTTCCGGGCCGAGAAGACCCTGGTGATCAACCACTCGATCGTCGACCCGTTCACCGACGAGCCCTACAGCCGCGACCCGCGCAACATCGCGGCCAAGGCCGAGGCGCACCTGAAGTCGACCGGCATCGCCGACACCGTCTTCTTCGGCGCCGAGGCCGAGTTCTACATCTTCGACGACGTCCGGTTCGAGACGAACCAGCGCGAGTCGTACTACCACATCGACTCCGTCGAGGCGGCGTGGAACACCGGCCGCTCCGAGGAGGGCGGCAACCGCGGGTACAAGACCCGCTACAAGGGCGGCTACTTCCCCGTCCCGCCGGTGGACCACTTCGCCGACCTGCGCGACGAGATGTGCGTGGAGCTGGAGAAGGCCGGCCTGTCCGTGGAGCGCTCGCACCACGAGGTCGGCACCGCCGGCCAGGCCGAGATCAACTACCGGTTCGACACGCTGAAGAACGCGGCGGACCAGGTGCTGCTCTTCAAGTACATCATCAAGAACGTCGCGTGGCGCAACGGCCGCACGGTCACCTTCATGCCCAAGCCCCTCTTCGGCGACAACGGCTCGGGCATGCACTGCCACCAGTCGCTGTGGAAGGACGGCGAGCCGCTCTTCTACGACGAGAAGGGCTACGGCGGCCTGTCGGACCTGGCGCGCTGGTACATCGGCGGCCTGCTGCACCACGCGCCGTCGCTGCTGGCGTTCACCAACCCGACGGTGAACTCGTACCACCGCCTGGTGCCGGGCTTCGAGGCACCGGTGAACCTGGTCTACTCGGCGCGCAACCGCTCCGCCTGCATCCGCATCCCGATCACGGGCAACTCCCCCAAGGCCAAGCGCCTGGAGTTCCGCGTGCCGGACCCGTCGGCGAACCCGTACCTGGCGTTCTCCGCGCAGCTGATGGCCGGTCTGGACGGCATCAAGAACCGCATCGAGCCGGCCGCCCCGGTCGACAAGGACCTGTACGAGCTCCCGCCGGAGGAGCACGCCAACATCAAGACGGTGCCGTACTCGCTGCCGGACGTCCTCGACAAGCTCGAGGAGGACCACGAGTACCTCCTCGACGGCGGTGTGTTCACCTCCGACCTGATCGAGACGTGGATCGACTACAAGCGGACCAACGAGGTCGACCCGATCCGGCTGCGCCCGCACCCGCACGAGTTCGAGATGTACTTCGACATCTGAGCCGAGCGGCCGGATCGTTCCCGGGGGCCCGGCACCTGCACCGCAGGTGCCGGGCCTCCGGCGTTCCCGGGCTCGCGCAGCCCCCTCCCCTGCCCTACTGTCAGCCCCGTGGAACGCGTCGTCGTCATCGCCGACGTCGACGAGACCCGCGTGCTGCTCTCGGGTGAGGTGGACGCCACCCTGGGTGCCGAGCTGGCCACGGCCTGCTCGGCGGTGCTGGCGCGGGAGAAGCCGATCGTGGTGGACGTGCGCGAGGTCACCTTCATGGACTCCACCGGTGTGGGTTTCCTGGCCCGGCTGGCCTCTCGGGCCGCGCGGCCACCGGTGGCACTGCTGAGCCCGCCGCCCGTGGTGCGCTTCCTCATCACCAAGACGCGCATCGGCTCGCTGCTGGACGTGCGCGAGGACGAGCAGGACGTCCCCGGCTGATCCGCCCGGGGGCCTGGTGCACCGCTCCCGCGGCGAGCAGAGTGGGCCCCGTGAGCGACGATCAGACCCCGGCGCGCGACGCGGCCGGCACCTCCGACTGGTTCCTGCCCTCCCCCGACGCCGTGGCCTGCGCCCTGGCGGGCCTGGCCCGCGAGCGCGGTGCGAGCGTGCGGGTCTGCCTGGAACCGGCCCACGTGCTGGCGACCTCCCCCGACCCGCGACGCCGGGTGGCGCTGGTCTCCGGGGGCGGTTCCGGCCACGAGCCGCTGCACAGCGGGTTCGTGGGTCGCGGCGGCCTGGACGCCGCCGTGCCCGGTCAGGTGTTCGCGTCCCCGCACAACCGGCAGGTGCACGCCGCCGCCCGGGCCGCGGCGAAGCCGGGCGGGGTGCTGCTGGTGGTGAAGAACTACACCGGGGACGTCATCAACTTCGGCATCGCCGCGGAGCGGTTGCGCGCGGAGGGGACCGCGGTGGAGACGGTGCTGGTCGACGACGACCTGGCCACCGAGGTGGAGGGCTCCGCCACGGGCCGTCGGGGCACCGGCGCGACGGTCCTGGTGGAGAAGGTGCTGGGCGCGGCCGCGGACACCGGCGCCTCGCTGGACGAGCTGGCCGACCTGGGCCGGCGCGTGGTGGCCGCCTCCCGCAGCCTGGCGGTGGCCACCCGAGCGCACACCGTGCCCGGCGGGCGGGGGCCGGCGTTCGAGCTGGGCGGGGACGAGCTGGAGCACGGCGTGGGCATCCACGGCGAGCGGGCCGTCAGCACGGTGCAGCGCCGGCCCGCGGCCGAGGTGGTGGACCGGGTGGTGGCTCAGCTGCTGGAGCACGTGCCGGTGGGTGAGCAGGGGTGCGCCGTGCTGGTCAACGGCCTGGGCGCGGCGACCGGTCTGGAGCTGCACGCGGTGCTGGACCGGGTCGTGCGGGACCTCGCCGGGCGGGGCGTGCCGGTGGCCGCCGCCTTCGCCGGCACCTACGTGGCCGCGCTGGACATGCGCGGCTTCTCGGTGACCCTGACCGCCCTGGAGCCCGGCTGGCTGGAGCTGCTGCGCGCCCCGACGGCCACGGCCCTGCCGGTCGCCGAGCCGGTCGGTGAGGCGGTGGGTGCTCCGCACGACGGCACCGACGGGTCCGACGACGCCGGCACGACGGGCAACTCCTTCGTCACCGGCCTGCAGGCCCTGGTGGAGCGTCTGCACGGGGCGCTGACCCGGCTGGACCGGGTGGGCGGCGACGGCGACTTCGGCGACAACCTCGCCTCCGGGGTGCGCGCCGCCGCGCGCCGGGGCCCCGCCGACGGCGTGGTGGCGGGCCTGCGGGCCGCGGAGTCCGCGTTCCTGGACGACGTGGGCGGTTCCAGCGGCCCGCTGTTCGGCCTGGTCCTGCAGCAGGTGCGCGGCGCGTTCGAGGCCGGCGAGCCGGGTGCGGACGCGCTGCGCCGCGGGCTGGGCGAGGCTGCGGGTGCGGTGACCCGCGTCGGCGGCGCGCAGGCCGGGGACCGCACGATGCTGGACGCGCTGGTGGCGGGCGCGCAGGCGCCGGGGGCGCTGGCCGACGTGGTGCGCGCCGCGGCCGACGGCGCGGACGCCACCGCGGCCATGACGCCGCGCCGGGGCCGGGCCAGCTACGTCGGTGAGCGTGCGATCGGCACGCCGGACGCCGGTGCGGTCGGCGTGGCGCTGGTGCTGGCGGCGCTCGCTGACGCCGTGGAGCCGGCGGGCGACCTGGCCGGTGAGCTCGCGGGGCGCTGGGGCTGAGGGTCGCGCCCGGGCGGTGCCCCGCACGGGTGCCGCCCGGCCCGGCGGCTAGGTTGACGGCGACGCGAGCGGTCGCGGGGAACGAGGAGGCGGGGCAGCGGTGACGCAGACGGTGGACACGCACGGGCAGGCGCTGAGGCTGGGGTACAAGGCGTCGGCGGAGCAGTTCGACCCCGCGCAGCTGGCGGACTTCGCCGTGCAGGCGGAGGAGTCCGGCCTGGACTCGGTGTGGATCTCCGACCACTTCCAGCCGTGGCGGCACGTGGACGGGCACGCCCCGGCGGCGCTGACGTGGCTGCCGTGGGTGGCGGCGCGGACCTCGCGGGTGCAGCTGGGCACCAGCGTGCTGACCCCCACGCTGCGCTACAACCCCGCCGTGATCGCCCAGGCGTTCGCGACGCTGGGCTGCCTGGCCCCGGGCCGGGTGATCCTCGGCATCGGCACCGGCGAGGCCCTGAACGAGACCGCGGTGGGCGTGGACTTCCCCGAGGCCAGGGAACGTTTCGCGCGGCTGCGCGAGGCGGTGCGGCTGATCAAGGCGCTGTGGTCGGGCGAGCGCGTCACCTTCGAGGGCGAGTTCTACCGGCTGCACGACGCGACCGTGTACGACCGCCCCACCTCCCCGGTGCCGATCTACGTGGCCGGTGGCGGGCCGGGGGTGACGAAGTACGCCGGCCGTGCCGGTGACGGGTACATCTGCACTTCCGGCAAGGGCATGGACCTGTACCGCTCCACGCTGCTGCCGGCGCTGGAGGAGGGGCTGGCCGCCGCCGGGCGCGAGGCCTCGGCGATCGACCGCACCATCGAGATCAAGGTGTCCTTCGACGAGGACCCGGCCCGGGCGCTGGAGAACACCCGCTTCTGGGCGCCGCTGTCGCTGAGCCCGGAGCAGAAGGCGGGCGTGCACGACCCGGTGGAGATGGCGCGCCTGGCCGACGAGCTGCCCATCGAGCAGGTCGCGAAGCGCTGGATCGTGGCCTCGGACCCCGCGCGGGTGGCGCAGGCGGTGCAGGAGTACGTCGACGCCGGGTTCACCCACCTGGTCTTCCACGCCCCCGGCCACGACCAGTCGCGGTTCCTGAGCCAGTTCACCGCCGACGTGGTGCCGCTGCTGCGGCCGGGGGTTCAGCGCCCGTAGAAGACGCGTTCCACCACCGCGCGGCAGCGGCGGGTGGTGCGCAGGTACAGCTCCTCGAACTCCCCCGCCGACCCCGGCTCGAACCCGAACAACCGGGCGACGCCGTCGAGGTCGCGCACGTGGGTGGGCAGCGAGTCGCCGGGCTTGCCGCGCCACAGCGCCACGGCGTTGCGGGCGCGCGAGGCCAGCGTCCAGGCGCCGACGAGGACCTCGGCGTCCTCGGCGTCCAGCACCCCGCAGCGCACCGCGCCGTGCAGGGCGCCGACGGTGGAGGTGGTGCGCAGGGCCTCGTGCTCCCCGGCGTGGCGCAGCTGAAGCAGCTGCGCGGTCCACTCCACGTCGGCGGTGCCGCCGCGGCCCAGCTTGAGGTGGCGCAGCGGGTCCGCCCCGCGCGGCAGCCGCTCGGCCTCCACGCGCGCCTTGATGCGCCGCACCTCGCGCACGTCCGCCTCCGCGAGCCCTCCCGCGGGCCAGCGCAGCGGGTCCACCAGTTCCAGGAACGCCTCGCCGAGGTCGGCGTCACCGGCCACGGGCCTGGCCCGCAGCAGCGCCTGCGCCTCCCACGGCTGCGACCAGCGCTCGTAGTACGCGCGGTAGCTGGCCAGCGAGCGCACCAGCGGCCCGTTGCGCCCCTCCGGGCGCAGGTCGGCGTCCACCTCCAGCGCCGGTTCTGGCCCCGGGGAGCCGAGCTGGCGGCGCAGCTCGGCGACGACCTCGGTGGCCGCCCGCTGGGCCTCCGTCTCGGGCGCGCCGGGCAGCGGGTCGTGCACGAAGAGGACGTCGGCGTCGCTGCCGTAGCCGGTCTCGGCGCCGCCCAGGCGGCCCATGCCCACCACGAGCAGCCGGGTGGGCAGGGCGCCGCCGGTGCGCCGCTCGACCTCGCGGGCGCTGACGCGCAGCGCGACGTCCAGGACGGCCTGGTCCGCGTCGGCCAGGGCCCGGCCCACCCCGGCGAGGTCGCGCGCCCCCACGAGGTCGGCCACGACGGTGCGGAACAGCTCGCGGCGGCGCACGCCGCGCACGGCCAGCACCGCCGTGGACGGCTCGGCGCGCCGGGCGGCGGCCGCGGCGGCGTCGGCGATGACCTCCGAGACGTCGTAGGGCGCCAGCCGGTCGTCGTCGGCGAACACCGCGACCGCCTCGGGGCTGCGCAGCAGCAGCTGGGCGGGCATCCGCGCCGCGGACAGCACCGAGGCCAGGCGCTCGGCGGCCGCGCCGGAGTCGCGAAGCATCGTCAGGTACCACTGGGTGCCGGCCAGGGCCTCGGAGACCTGGCGGTAGGTCAGCAGCCCGGCGTCGGGGTCGGCACCGTCGGCGAACCAGCCGAGCAGGACGGGCAGCAGCGTGCGCTGGATGCTGGCGCGGCGGCTGACGCCGGAGGTCAGGGCCTCCAGGTGCCGCAGCGCACCGGCGGGGTCGCGGTAGCCGAGGGCGGCGAGGCGGGCGCGCGCCGCCTCGGGGCTGAGCTGGGCGTCCAGGCGGGCGTCGGCCGCCGACAGCCGCGCCACCGCGGAGAGCAGGGGGCGGTAGAAGAGCTTCTCGTGCAGCCGGCGCACGTCGCGGCGGGTGCCGCGCCAGACGGTGTCGAGCGCGGCCACGGGGTCGCCGCGCAGGCCCATCGAGCGGCCCAGCCGGCGCAGGTCGGTCTCGGCGGTGGGCAGGACGTGGGTGCGGCGCAGCCGGTGCAGCTGGACGCGGTGCTCCAGCGAGCGCAGCAGCCGGTAGTCGCGGTCCAGCTCGCCGGCGTCGTGGCGGCCGACGTACCCGTAGGTGGCCAGGGCCTCCAGCGCCTCCAGGGTGTTGGCGCTGGCGCGCAGCCGCTCGTCGGTGCGCCCGTGGACCATCTGCAGCAGCTGGATGGAGAACTCCACGTCGCGCAGGCCGCCGCTGCCGAGCTTGAGCTGGCGCTCGGCCTCCTTGGAGGGGATGAGGGACTCCACCCGGCGGCGCATCGCCTGCACGTCCTCGACGAAGCCCTCGCGCTCCCCGGCGCTCCACACCAGGGGGGCGATGCCGCGCACGTACTCCCGCCCCAGGTCGCGGTCTCCGGCGAGGGGGCGAGCCTTCAGCAGCGCCTGGAACTCCCACGTCTTCGCCCAGCGGCGGTAGTACTCCAGGTGGCTGGCCAGGGTGCGCACCAGGGGGCCCTGCTTGCCCTCGGGGCGCAGCCCGGCGTCGACCTCCCACAGCGTCCCCTCGGCGGTGGGGGCGGAGCAGATGCGCTGCAGCGTGGCGGCCAGCTTGGTGCCGGTGCGCAGCGCCTCGGCCTCGTCGGCGCCGTCGGCGGGCTCGGCGACGTGCACGACGTCCACGTCGGAGAGGTAGTTCAGCTCCCGGCCACCGGCCTTGCCCATGCCGATGACGGCCAGGCGGCACTCCGCACCGCCGCCGGGCAGCTCGGCGCGGGCCAGCGCCAGGGCGGTCTCCAGCGCGGCGGCGGCCAGGTCGGCGAGCTCGGCGGAGGTCTCGTGCAGGACGGCGGTGGGGTCGGGCGCGGCCAGGTCGCGCCCGGCCAGGGCGAGCAGGCGGCGGCGGTAGGCCAGCCGCAGCGCGTCGGCACCGGGTTCACCGGCCGAGGCGTCGGCGGCGACCGGCACCGGTGCGGCGGGGTCGGCGCCGACCGCGCGCAGCAGCTCGGCGCGCAGCTCGCCGGGACCGGGCGCCGCGCCGGAGGACAGCACCGTCCAGTGACCGGGGTGGCGCACGAGGTGGTCGCCCAGCGCGAGGGAGCCGCCCAGCACCGCCAGCAGCCGCGCCCGGGTGCCGGCGGTGCCGGGATCGTCACCGTCGCGCAGCACCTCGCGCGCGGCGTGCGCCCCGGCGGCGGGGTCCGCGGGGGGCGACGCGGCCAGGGACTCGCTCCAGCGCACCAGGGCGAGCAGCGCCTGGTCGGGGTCGGCGGTGCGGCCCAGGGCGCGCACCAGACCGGCGGTGGCCTCGTCCGCCAGCGGCTCGTCGCCGCCGCCCGCGCGCACCACGTCGGCCAGCGCGGCGTCGCGCAGCAGCTGCAGGCCGCGGGCGGGGTCGGCGAACCCCGCCCGGGCCAGCTGCGCGGTGGCGCTGGTGCGCCGTCCGGGCCCGGTGCTCACAGCAGCGGCAGGTAGCGCTGCAGCTCGAAGGGCGTGACCTGCGCGCGGTAGTCGGCCCACTCGGCGCGCTTGTTGCGCAGGAAGAAGTCGAACACGCCCTCGCCGAGGGTCTCGGCGACCAGCTCGGAGCGCTCCATGACGGAGACGGCGTGCTCCAGGCTCTGCGGCAGCGGCTCGATGCCCATGGCGCGGCGCTCGGAGTCGGTCAGCGCCCACACGTCGTCCTCGGCGCCGGCGGGCAGCTCGTACTCCTCCTCGATGCCCTTCAGCCCGGCGCTGAGCAGCACCGCGAAGGCCAGGTAGGGGTTGCAGGAGGAGTCCAGCGCCCGGTACTCCACCCGCACCGACTGCGCCTTGCTGGGCTTGTACATCGGCACCCGCACCAGCGCCGAGCGGTTGTTGTGGCCCCAGCTGACGTAGCTGGGGGCCTCGCCGCCGCCCCACAGCCGCTTGTACGAGTTGACGAACTGGTTGGTCACCGCGGTGATCTCGGCGGCGTGGCGCAGGACGCCGGCGATGAACTGCCGGCCGGTGCGCGAGAGCTGGTACTCGGCACCGGCCTCGTAGAACGCGTTGGCGTCGCCGTCGAAGAGCGAGAGGTGGGTGTGCATGCCCGAGCCGGGCTGGTTCTCCAGGGGCTTGGGCATGAAGCTGGCGTACAGCCCCATCTCCCCGGCGACCTCCTTCAGCACGGTGCGGAACGTCATGACGTTGTCCGCGGTCGTCAGGGCGTCGGCGTAGCGCAGGTCGATCTCGTTCTGCCCGGGGCCGCCCTCGTGGTGGCTGAACTCCACCGAGATGCCCATGCTCTCCAGCACCGAGATCGCCTCGCGGCGGAAGTCCGTGGTGGTGCCGCCGGGGTGGTTGTCGAAGTAGCCGACGTAGTCCACCGGCTCGGGCACCGCGCCGCGCTGCAGGGGCCCCTTGAAGAGGTAGAACTCGATCTCGGGGTGCGTGTAGAAGGTGTAGCCGTGCTGGGCTGCGCGGTCCAGGGCTCGCTTGAGCACGTTGCGCGGGTCGGAGCGGGCCGGCTGCCCGTCGGGCGTGAGGATGTCGCAGAAGATGCGCGCGGTGCCCTGGTGGTCGTCGGTGGTGCGCCAGGGCAGCACCTGGAAGGTGCTCGGCTCGGGCTTGAGCAGCATGTCGGACTCCGACACTCGCGAGAGGCCCTCGATGGCGGAGCCGTCGAAGCCGATGCCCTCGCCGAAGGCGCCCTCGAGCTCGGCCGGGGCGATGGCCACCGACTTCAGCGTCCCGATGACGTCGGTGAACCACAGCCGGACGAAGCGGATGTCGCGCTCCTCCAGCGTGCGCAGCACGAACTCCTGCTGGCGGTCCATGGCCACCCTTCCCGTCGTCGCTCACGAGGACCCCGGCGGTCGTCGGCGCCCTGCGGCGCCATCCTCCCCCATGCCCCCGCCGGCGCCCCGGAGCCCCCGCCCGCCGGGTGGTCGCGAGGCCCGTGACGGCGCTCACTAGGGTGAGCGGCATGCCTCAGCTGCGGGTGGCCATGGCGCAGGTCGACACGACCGTCGGCGACCTCGACGGGAACGTGCGCTCGGTGCGGGAGTGGGCGCGGCGCGCCGCGGAGGACGGCGCGCACCTGGCGCTGTTCCCCGAGACCGCCGTGACGGGGTACCCGGTGGAGGACCTGGCGCTGCGCCGGTCCTTCGTGGACGCCTCGAAGCGGGCCCTGGGGCGGCTGGCCGCGGAGCTGGCCGACGACGGCAACGGCGAGCTGGTCGTGGTCGTCGGCTACGTGGACCGCACGCCCGAGCCGGAGCAGGGCCTGACCCCTCCGGGCGGCCCCACCGGCCGGCGCGACCTGCCGCAGAACTGCGCCGCGGTCCTGCACCGCGGGCGCGTGGTGGCCCGGTGCGCCAAGCACCACCTGCCCAACTACGGCGTCTTCGACGAGTACCGCATCTTCGTGCCCGGCGAGGACCTGCTGGTGGTGCGGGTGCGCGGGGTGGACGTGGCCGTGGCGATCTGCGAGGACCTGTGGCAGGACGGCGGGCCGGTGCAGAAGGCCGGCGACGCCGGGGCGGGCCTGCTGGCGGTGCTCAACGCCTCCCCGTACGAGCGCAACAAGGACGACGTGCGCCTGGAGCTGGTCGAGCGGCGCGCCGCGGAGGCCGGCTGCCCCGTCGCGTACGTCAACGCCGTCGGCGGCCAGGACGAGCTCGTCTTCGACGGCGACTCCCTCGTGGTGGACGCCGGGGGGCGGGTGCTGGCGCGCGGGCCGCAGTTCACCGAGGCGCTCGTCGTGGCGGACCTGGACCTGCCGGCGGCGGACACCTCCCCGGACTGGGTGGGCGGCGTGCGCCGGGTGACGGTCAGCGACGAGCCGGTGCCCGCGTACGAGCCCCGCGAGGGGGTGCACCACGAACCCCTGCCGGACGTCGCCGACGTGCACGCCGCCCTCGTGCTGGGCCTGCGGGACTACGTGCGCAAGAACGGGTTCCGCTCGGTGATCGTCGCGGTGTCCGGCGGCATCGACTCCGCGCTGGTGGCCTCGCTGGCGTGCGACGCGATCGGGCCGGAGAACGTCGTGGGCATCTCGCTGCCCTCGGGGTACTCCTCGCAGCACTCCCGCGACGACGCCGAGGACCTGGCTCGCCGCTGCGGGTTCGAGTACCGGCAGTACCCCATCGCGCCGATGGTCGAGGCCTTCCTGGGCGCGGTGCCGCTGACGGGTGTGGCCGAGGAGAACCTGCAGGCGCGGGTGCGCGGCACCACCCTGATGGGCCTGGCCAACCAGGAGGGCCACCTCGCGCTGGCCACCAGCAACAAGAGCGAGCTGGCCGTGGGGTACTCCACCCTGTACGGCGACTCCGTGGGCGGGTACGCACCGCTGAAGGACGTGCCCAAGACGCTGGTGTGGGAGCTGTCGCGCTGGCGCAACGCGCAGGCCGCCGAGCGCGGTGAGCAGCCGCCGATCCCGGAGAGCACCATCACCAAGCCGCCGTCGGCGGAGCTGCGCCCGGACCAGACCGACCAGGACTCCCTGCCGCCGTACGAGGTGCTGGACGCGATCCTGGAGGACTACGTCGAGGGCGACCGCGGCCGCGCGGAGATGCTCGCGGAGGGCTTCGACGCCGCGGTCGTCGACTCCGTGGTGACGCTGGTGGACCGCGCGGAGTGGAAGCGCCGCCAGTTCGCACCGGGCCCGAAGATCTCCTACAAGGCGTTCGGCCGCGACCGCCGCCTGCCCATCTCCAGCCGCTGGCGCGAGCCGGCCGCCGGCCCGGAACTGGCGCCCCCGGTGGTGCCCGGCGACGCCGCCCGGCAGGCGCTGACGTGAGCTCGGGCTACGCCACCGAGGAGCCCGCACCGCGCCGGCGCACCCGGGTGCACCACCTGACGGCGATGAAGGAGCGCGGCGAGCGGTGGGCGATGCTCACCAGCTACGACGCGCTGACCGCGGCCGTCTTCGACGAGGCGGGGATCCCGGCGCTGCTGGTGGGCGACTCGGCGGCCAACACGGTGCTGGGGATGCCCAGCACCCTGGGCGTGACGCTGGAGGACCTGCTGCCGATGGTGCGCGCGGTGGTGCGCGGCGCCCCGCACGCGCTGGTCGTGGCGGACCTGCCGTTCGGCACGTACGAGGCCTCCGACGAGCAGGCGCTGGCCTCGGGCGTGCGGCTGATGAAGGAGGGCGGCGCGCACGCGGTGAAGCTGGAGGGCGGGGTGCGCAGCGCCTCGCGGGTGCGGGCGCTGGTGGACGCGGGGATCCCCGTCATGGGGCACGTGGGGTTCACCCCGCAGGCCGAGCACGCCCTGGGCGGGTACCGGGTGCAGGGCCGCGGGGACGCCGCCGACGCCGTGGTGGCCGACGCGCGCGCCGTCGCGGAGGCGGGGGCGTTCTCGGTGGTGCTGGAGATGGTGCCGGCGGACGTGGCCGGGCAGGTCACGCGCACCCTGGCGATCCCCACCGTCGGCATCGGCGCGGGCGCCGGGTGCGACGCGCAGGTGCTGGTGTGGCAGGACTTCGCCGGCCTGTCCGAACGCACCGCGCGGTTCGTCAAGCGGTACGCGGACCTGCGCGGCGCGCTGGGCGAGGCGGCGCGCGCCTACGCCGAGGACGTGCGCGCCGGGACGTTCCCCGGCCCCGAGCACTCCTTCTGAGCCGGCCGCGCCGAGCGATCCGTCCCGCGCACCGCCGCCAGCAGCCAGCGCGCCGTCTCCTCCCCCGCCGCGGCGCCTGCCGCCTCCAGCAGCCGGACCCCCGGGTGGTCCCAGCCGGCGCGGAGGAGTTCACCGTGGCCCGGGCGCACCGCCGCGCGCGCCGCCACGAGCAGGTCCGCGTCGAGCAGCGAGTCGCCCGCGGCGACGAAACCGGCGAACCCGCCGCGGCGCACCACCTCGGCCACCGCGGCGGACTTCGTCAGCGGCCGCGGTACCGCGTACAGCTTGCGGCCCTGCAGGGACACCGCGTACCCCCAGCCGTCCAGCAGGACCGTCAGGTCCCCCAGGAGCGCACCCTCCAGCGCCGGGCGCTGGCCGTCACGCAGCACCGCGTAGCAGAACAACCCGGGCACGTCCCGCACCGCGGGTTCCGCGGAACCCGGCACCGCCGCGCGGGCCTCGCCCACGACGCGGGTGAGGCGCGCGTGCACGCGCTCCAGCGGTGCGCAGCCGCCGAGGTCCCGGCGCACCCGCGCCGTCCACGCCTCGTCCGGTTCGCCGTCGACGAGCAGGACCCCGCCGTTCGCGCACACCGCCAGCCGCGGGGGCCGCTGCGGCCAGCGGATGCGCAGGTACTGCTCCGGGGTGCGGGTGGTGACGGGCACGAACGCGCCCGACGCCACCAGTTCGCCCAGCACCTCCCACGCCGCGGGCGTCACCCAGGAGATCGTGCGGCCGTCGTACTCCTCGACCGGCACGAGGCCGGCGACGTCCGCGCCGGCCGAGCGCTCGGAGAACACCAGCGTCTGGTCCAGGTCGCTGGCCGCCAGCACACCGCTCACGGCGCCGCCCCCGCTCACGGGGCCACCTGCGCCACGCGCCCGTCCGCGCCGGTGGCGCCGCGCGTGTACCTCGGGTGGATCAGGCCGACGGCGCTGTACGCCAGCCCCGGCACCTCCTGCACGGGAACGCCGCGCTGGTCGGCCAGCAGCCGCAGGTGCGCCAGGTCGCCGGGGTGCTCCAGCTCCGCGTCCGGGCGCACCAGCACCCGCCACGGCACCCGCCGCAGCAGCACCCGCGTGGTCTCCCCCACCCCGGGCTTGACGAGGTTCACGTCGCCGATGCCGAACTCGGCGGAGATCCGCTCCACCTGCGCCCAGCCGGCGAACGTGGGCTCGCGCTCCCCCGCCCGCACGGCCTCCACGGCGGCGGGGACCTCACCGGCCACGTCGTCGAAGAAGCCGGACACCACGTCCAGGAAGCGGTTCGAGACGTCCGCACCGGCCAGGTCGGCGTAGAACTTCGCGCCGTGGAAGCGGCCCGGCCCGATGAGCCGGTCGTTCAGGACGGTGCGGCTGACCAGGCCGGAGACGGTGGAGTTCAGGCACGCCGACGGCACGAGGTAGTCCGCGCGGCTGCCGAAGGTCCGCGCGCACGAGCCGGGGTCGGCCAGCACCGCCAGGTCGTCGCAGAAGCCGCCCACCCCTGAGGAGGCCAGTGCCGCCGACAGCTCCCGGGCGATGGCGCCCTTGCCGGTCCAGGCGTCCAGGAACACCACGCGCGCGGGGTCGTGGTGCGCCGCCAGCCAGCGCAGCGCCAGCGCGTCGATGCCCCGGCCGCGCACGATGGAGATCGCGTAGTGCGGCCAGTCCAGGCCCTCGCGGGCGGCCCAGCGGCGCAGCAGCACCCCCACCGGCGTGCCGGCGCGCGCCAGCGAGGCCACCACGAGCTGCTCGCCGCGCTCGGCGCGCAGCAGCCCGGCGACGACGCCGACGCCCAGGGCGACGCGGCGCGCCGTGCGCTGCAGGGCGGCCTCGAACAGCGCCCCGTACTCGGCGCTCGGCACGTACTCCACCGGCAGGGACTCGGCGTAGTGCGCCCCGCCGGACTGCACGGCCTCCTCGCGCTCCTCGGCGGGCGCCTCCAGCGCCGCCCCCGACAGGTCGGTGAGCAGCCAGGCGACCTCGTCGGGCGCGTAGCTGGAGAAGGCGGGGCCCCGCAGCGGCTCGGGCAGGGCGGTGCTCACGGGTGCGGGCTCCAGACGTCGGCGGGCAGGGTGGCCAGGTGCAGGCGCTCGGCCAGCGGCGCCAGGGCCGCCAGGGCGCCGTCGGGGGCGCGCAGGGCGGCGGGGTCGGAGGCGGAGTCCACGACGAGCACGAGCGCGCCCCAGGGCGGTTCGCCGCGCGCGGTGCGGTCGGCGTTGTGGGCGTAGCGCACGCCGGGACCGTCCACCGCCGGGTCGTGGCTGCGGAAGGCGGCGGAGGAACGCACGGCGTAGCCGTCGGCGTCCACGGCCAGGACCGGGGAGCGGGTGGTGGAGGAGAACCGGACGGTGCCGGCCAGCCGCTGGGCGAGCTGAGCGGCCAGCAGCAGCGGGGCGTGCATGAGCTCCTCGCTGGCCAGCACCAGCACGTCCTCGGCGCCCGCCAGATCCGCGGCCGCGGGCCCGGCGAGGTCGGCGGCGGCCACGGCGGCCGCGTGCCGCGGCGCGGTGCCGAAGCGGGCGGTGGTGGGCACCCGCGCCGGCCAGTCCACGGGCAGCGCGGCCGCGGCCGGCACCGGGCGCTCTCGCGGGGCGGGAGGAGCGACGGCTGCGACGAGCCGTTCCCCGCGGGTCAGCACGTCCGGCGGCAGCCGCACGCTGCCGGCGGCGAGGGCGACCGCGTCGACGCGGGCACCCAGTTCGGCGGCCAGCGCGTCCAGCCGCTCGTGGTCCGTTGCGGAGCGCACGTCCACCAGGGCTGCCACGACGTAGTGCTCGCGGGGCGTGCGGGCGTGCAGCGCCCGCAACGTGTTGGCGACGGTGCGGCCGGTGGAGAGCTCGTCGTCGACGAGCACCAGCGGTGAGGCCGGGTCCGCCAGGCGGGCCAGCACCTCCGGCTCGGCCGGCAGCAGCTGGTGGCCGGTGGCGTGGGAGTGCTCCTCCTCGAAACCGGCGTAGCCGTCGGCGCCGGGGACCGCGCGCCGGGTGGAGTGCAGGCAGGCGGCCCCCAGCGCCTCGGCGACCGCCTGGCTCAGCCCGGTCGCGGTCTCGGCGTACCCGACGACGAGGGCACCGGGCACCGGTGCGGTGCCGGCGAGCGCGGCGTCCAGCACCTGCCGGGCCGCCGGGCCGTCCCCGGCCAGGGCGGCCCGCCAGGCGACGGCGGGCGGGCCCTGCCGGGCGGGGGCGCCCAGCGCGGTGGCGGCCAGCGCACCCAGGCGCAGCCCGGCCGCCCGCACCAGGCGCGGGTCGGTGGGCACGTGCTTGCCCAGCACGGCGGAGACCAGCAGGTGGGCGCGGCGGGGGTTGCGCCGCAGCGCCAGCCCGAGCAGGTCGCGCACGTGCAGCCCGTCCGCGCCGGGCTGTCCGTCCAGCCGGACGTCCAGCCGGTCCTGGACCCACGAGCCGGCCCACGCGTCCAGCGCCCTCACCGCTGCACCTCCGTCGACGCTGCGGCGGCCCGCTCACCGGCGGGGTGCGCGAACGCCTGCCAGGCGTCGTCCTGCGCCTGCAGCAGGTGCGCGTAGGAGACGTCCGGGCGGGCGACGCCGAAGGCGCGCGACCGGGCCAGGACCCGCTCGGCCCACGGCCGGTGCGGGCCCGCCTCGTTCATCTTGTTGCGGTAGCTGGAGGCCATGACCCCGCCCGCGGTCTGGGCCAGGACGTCGGAGGCGTCGCAGAAGTCCTCGTGGGTCACCACCGACACCGCGTGCACCACCGCCACGTGCGAGGGGTGGATGACCGTCTTGCCCTGCAGGCCGTTGACGCGGTCCAGCTCCAGCTCGCGCACCAGCCCGTCGAGGTCCTCGGCGATGAGCTGCTCGCGCAGGTCCTCGGCGCCCGACCCCGCGAAGGGCCCGGCGGCCAGGGTGGTGCGGAAGACCCGCGGGCCGGAGGTGAAGTGCTCCCACACCGGTGCGGTGATGGGGTAGCCGCTGCCGTCGGCGCGGCCCAGCACGTTGATGACGTCGCCCAGGACGCCGGCGACGACCCGCACGTCCCACACCGTGGCCCCGCGCGGGCGGCGCAGACCGTAGGCGGCGGACAGGTCCGTGGCGCCGGTGCGCACCGCCAGCACCAGGTCGCGGTGATCGTCCAGGACGGCCCGCACGGCGAACAGCGCCTCGTGCCGGGTGTCGAGGTGGGCGATGTCGCGGCTCTCCAGCACGGGCATCGCCCACAACCGCCGGCCCGCGAGCTCCGAGGCGCGCCGCACCGCCTGCATCCAGAGCCGCGGGTCCGGCTGGCCCGTGCCGCCGAACTTGGGCAGGACGAAGCCCTGCAGGCAGTCCACGCCGACACCGCTACGCTCGACGACGGCGAGGAGCTGCTCGGGGGTGCGCGCACGCACGAACAGCATCAGCGGCGGCCCCTGGGCCCACTCGGGGTGCCGGGCGAGGTCCGCCAGCTCGCGCACCAGGGTGTCCTCGGCGTGGCCGACGCGGTCGTCGGGCACCGAGTCCTCCAGGCACGCCACGGCGCTGCGCACACCGCGGCGGGCCAGGCGCAGCAGGTCGTCGGCCAGGCGCTGGCGGGTGGCCGGGCAGTAGATCGTGGCGCCGAGCGCGACGGCGAGCTCGTCCCGCCCGGCGGCCAGGTCGACCGGCCGCGGCGGGTGCAGGAACAGCGCGGCGGTGCGCCCGGGGTCGAGCTCGGCGAAGTGGCGCACGACGGCGCTCCTCCTCCCGTCGGGTTGGAGAGGTGGGCGGTGGGGCGCTGCTCAGAGGTGCGGGGTGATCGCCGGCAGGAGGTCGCGGAAGGTGCGCCCGGAGGCGGGCTGGCCGATGGCGGTCATGGACCAGCCGGAGCCGTCGCGGCTGAGCTTGGCCATGACCTGCGCGGTGTGGCTGCCGGAGCCGGTGAGCCGGTACCGGGCCAGCTCCACCGCCTGCGGCTGCGCGGTGTCCAGCAGCCGGCAGTAGGCGTTCTCGATGGAGGAGAAGTCCTGGCCGGTGAAGCTGTTGACCGTGAAGACGAGGGAGACGACCCGCTCGGGCACCGCGGGCAGGTCCACGACGATCACCTCGTCGTCGCCCTCGCCCTCGCCGGTGAGGTTGTCGCCGGTGTGGGTCACCGAGCCGTCCTTGCTGCGCAGCTGCTGGAACCAGGCGGTGTCCACGAGCTGCCCGGAGGCGTCGAACAGCAGGCAGGAGGCGTCCAGGTCCACGTCGATGGACTTTCGCCGGCCCAGGAAGCCCTTGGCGACGGCGTCCCAGCCCAGGCCCATCGAGACCCGGGTGAGCGAGCCGCCGCCGGCCTTGCTCAGCGACAGCTTCTGGCCCTTGGTGAGGTCGACCACGTGCTGACTCCTCCTCGTGCGGTGTTCTCCGGTGTTCCGGGAGCGTTCAGGTGTTCCGGGAGCGTTCAGGTGTTCCGGGAGCGTTCAGGCGTGCCGGGGGACGGTGCCGCCCGGGTCCCAGGCCAGGTCGTCGAAGCCGAAGGCCTCGGCGACCTCCTGCTGCGGGCCGGTGAAGAACTCGTTCTCGCGGCGCACCACGAGCTCCCCGCCCACGTCGTGGACGGAGACCAGTGCGCAGGTGCGCGCTCCCGGCGGGGCGTTCGTGGCCCAGGCCTGCAACCGGGCCCCGTCGCGGCGGCGCAGCGTGATGCGCGGGGCGAGGGCGGTGAAGTCCGGCGGCTGGGGGCGCACCGCGTAGACGTAGAGGACGAGGCGGCGCAGCAGCTCCAGGTGGCGGGTGTCCACCAGCAGCTCCTCACCCTCCTCGCTGCGCGCCCCCAGGCGCAGCACCTGGCGGGCGCCGTAGCCGGGGGCGGCGAGCAGGTCGCCCAGGGACTGCACGAGGCCGCTGCGCCGGTCGCGGGTCTCCCACAGGCACCCCAGGTGCAGGTCGGTGGAACGCTGCAGGCCGGAGGCGCTGCGCTGCGGTTCCCACTCCAGCAGCACGCGCAGGGTGCCCGTGCCGCGCTCCGCGGCGGGCACCCGCGCCGAGGGGCGCTCGTCGTCGAGCACGAGGAGCGACTCGGAGCGCCGGGCGCTGCCCACGGCGGCGGCCGGGGCCGCCGGGGCGGGTGCGGCGGGGACCGGTGCGGTGGGTGCCGGTGCGGGTCGTACCGGGGTGAGCACCTGCTCGCGCACCGCGGGCGCCGGTTCGGCGCGGGGGGTGGGCGACGGCGCCGGGCGCCGGGCGGGCCGGGGCGCCAGGTGGTCGACCAGCGTGCGGTCGCTGCGCCGCGGCCCGGGGCGGCCGAGGAAGTTGTGCACCTCCTCGGCCGGCCTGTTCACCCCCGCCACCGCGCCCTCCTCCGTGCTCACCGCCCCGTGCCGGGGCCCTGCGCCGTCACCGCACCGCCGGGGCCGTCAGTGCGCCTCCGCGTGCGCCTGGACGTGCGCGTCCTCGGGGTGGCGGCGGTTGTGCACGATGGAGCTGATGAGGGCCGCCACGATGAAGGCCAGGCCGATGAGGCCGGTGACCACCTCGGGGACGTGCACCTCGATGCTGATGATGAGGATGACCGCGAGGGCGCCGATCGCCCACAGCGCGCCGTTCTCCAGGTAGGGGTACTGCGCCAGCGTCCCCTCCTTGACCAGGTGCACGGTCATGGAACGGATGTACATGGCGCCGACGCCCAGGCCGATCGCGATGATGATCGGGTCGGAGGTGATGGCGAACGCGCCGATGACGCCGTCGAAGGAGAACGAGGCGTCCAGGACCTCCAGGTACAGGAACAGGAAGAACGCCGCCTTGCCGGTGGCCTTGGCCACACCGGTCGGGCCGCTGGCACCGCCACCGCCGGTGGTGCTCGTGCCGCCCTGGCCGGGCACGGGCGCACCGCCGCCCTCCAGCGGCGTGTCCCGCTCCGCCTCGTCGTGGCCCTCGCCGTGCTCGAGGTGCTCCTCGACGTTGAAGAGCTCACCGAGGCCGTTGACCAGCAGGTACGTCAGGATGCCGGCCAGGCCGGAGGCCAGCACCGTGCGGCCGTGGTCGGTCGCGAAGGTCTCCGCCGCCACGAGCAGGACCGCGCCGGCGACGACGACCTGGACCGCCTCCAGCTTGCCCGCGCGCTCGCCGAAGCGCTCGAGCGGCTTGAGCCAGTGGTGCTCCTTCTCGCCGAAGAAGAAGTTGAGGAACAGCATCAGCAGGAACATGCCGCCGAAGGCCGCGATCGTCGGGTGGGCCTGGTTCAGCTCGTACCCGTACGTGCCGGGCTCCTCGGGGTCCCCGCCCTGCAGCGCCAGCTCCACCGTCTCGACCGGGCCCAGCCCGGCGGTGACGCTGACCAGGACGATCGGGAAGACCAGCCGCATGCCGAAGACGGCGATGATGATGCCGACGCTGAGGAAGATCTTCTGCCAGAAGTCGCTCATCCTCTCCAGCACCGTCGCGTTCACGACGGCGTTGTCGAAGGAGAGGCTGATCTCCAGGACGCAGAGGATGGCCACCAGCAGCAGAGCCTGGAAGATGCCCAGGTGGGCCGTCAGGCCGTACCAGGCGGCCAGCACCAGCCCGGCGATCGTCACGGCGAACGACCAGCCGTAGGTCTTGAGGATCACGCGTCTGCTTCCTGTTCGTCAGGACCCGCCGCGCGGGTCGGTCACCGCACCTTCTCAGGAGCGGCGCGGCAGGGCGAACCGCCGCGCGGCACGGGGCCGCGCGGCGGTGTCCCGCCGGCCGAGGCGGGGTGGTGTCAGACGCTGACGCCGAAGTCGGTGGCGATGCCGCGCAGGCCGTCGGCGTAGCCCTGGCCCACGGCGCGGAACTTCCAGTCGGCCCCGTTGCGGTACAGCTCGCCGAAGACCATGGCGGTCTCGGTGGAGGCGTCCTCGGAGAGGTCGTAGCGGGCGACCTCGGTACCGCCGTCGGCGTTCACCACGCGGATGAAGGCGTTGCGGACCTGGCCGAAGGACTGCTTGCGGGTGTCGGCGTCGTAGATGGCGACGGTGAAGACGACCTTCTCGATCTCCGCGGGGATCCCGGAGAGGTCGACGTTGATCTTCTCGTCGTCGCCGTCGCCCTCACCGGTGCGGTTGTCGCCGGTGTGCTCCACGGAGCCCTCGGGGGACTTCAGCTGGTTGAAGAAGACGAAGTAGCCGTCGTTGGGCACCTTGCCGTTGGCCCCGACCATGATCGCCTGCGCGTCGAGGTCGAACTCCGAGCCGGTGAAGCTGTTCGCGTCCCAGCCGAGCCCGATGACGGCGCGGGTCATGCCCGGCGCCTCCTTGGTGAGGGAGACGTTGCCGCCCTTGCTGAGGCTGACGCCCATGGTGTGCGCTCCGTTTCGTCGGTCCTGCGTCGGTCGTGCGTGGTGCCGCACCCGTGTCTACCGCGTGCGGCAGGTCCCCGCCCCCGCTGAACGTGCACGGGGGGGCGGGTGGTTCCGCCGGGCCGGGCCGCGAGCGCGGCCGGCCCGCGTGCTCAGCCGCGCGACCCCGAGAAGAGGCCGCCGATGGCGCCCAGGCCCTGCTGGTCGGGCTTGACGGCGTTCTTGGCGAGCGCCTTCGCGAAGCCCTCGATGGTGACCGACTGCAGGATCACGCGCCCGTTGCCGCGCAGCGTGGCCAGCGTCAGGCCCTCGCCGCCGAAGACGGCGCTCATGATGCCCTGCCGGTTCAGCCGACCGACGGTCTCCACGCTGTACTCCACCCCGTCGTCCCAGGCCACGATGCAGCCGGTGTCCACGCGCACCGTGCCGCCGTAGTCGGCGGGGTTGAGGTCGATGAAGTCCCCGGCACCGGCGATGAGCAGCGAGCCGCGCCCGGTGAACCTCTCCAGGATGAAGCCCTCGCCGCCCATGAGCCCCTGGCCCAGCCCGGAGAAGGCGATGTCGAAGCGCACGCCGGCCTCGGCGGCGACGAAGGCGTCCTTCTCGGCGAACCAGGTGGTGGAGCCGTCCAGCTCCAGGTGGCGCATCTCGCCGGGCAGCACGCCCGCCAGGCCCAGCAGGCCGTCCCCGCCCGGGGTGGAGAAGTGCTGGAAGGCGAACGACTCCCCGGCCAGCACCCGCTTGCCGGCGCCGACCGCGCCGCGCAGCAGCCCGCCCAGGCCGCCCTCGCCGCCCCCCTCCCCCGGAGCGGTCAGCTTGGTCTCCATGACGACGTCCCCGGAGGAGAACAGGAACTTGCCCGCCTCCGCGTAGACGACCTGTCCCGGCCGCAGGGTGACCACCGCCATCTGCGTGGTGGTGCCGACCAGCTGCACGTCGAGGCTCACGATCCGCTCCTCACCGTTCGCTCCTCAGGTCCGGCGCCGGGTCCGGCGGCGGTGCTCACAGGTCCAGCTCGCCGCGGCGGAACTTCGACTCCAGGAACCGGGTCTGCTGCTGCTGGCGGTCCACGTCGGCGTCGTGCACGGCGTCGCGCAGCCGCCGGCAGCCCTCCAGGAGCAGGTGCAGCTGGCTGCGCAGCTCCTCGGCCGGAGTGGTCCCGGCGGGCGTGCGGTGCTCGCGGGCGTAGTCGGCGGGCAGGGCGAGGTAGTCCTCCACCGTGCGCGGCAGGTGCTCGGTGGCCAGGGTCTCCAGGTCGTGGCGCACCCGCGGGTCCGCGCCGCGCTCGGCCACCCGCAGCAGCAGCGGCCCGAGCAGGTCCGCGACCTCGTGCACGAGGACGACGTCGGTGCGCTCGAAGCGGCCGCTGCTGTCGACGCGGTGCACGGTGGCGATGAGGGCGCGCTCGGCGTCGCTGACCGGGGGCACCGCGTCCGGCGGCCGGCGGTCGGGGAAGGGCCGCGGCGGGACCGCGCCGGCGGGCGGGTGCCCCGGGCCGGTGAGCGGGCGGTTGCCCGCGGAGGGGCCGGTGAGCGCGGGCGGGCCACCGGCGGCCTCGGCGCGCAGCGCCCGCATCTCCCGCTTGCGGCGGCGCCGCAGCTCCTTCTTGTGCGTCTCGTAGGCGGTGTTGGCGCCGATCCAGGCGAACATCACCACCAGGGCGAGTTCGGCCCACTGGACGGCGAAGAGGGTGATCCACAGGCCCATCCAGGCGAAGCGGACCGCCTGCAGGACGGGGTCCGGGACGAACCCGACCTTCGGGAGGGTGGCGCCCAGGGGGGTCAGGCGCGACTCGTCGATCCCGAGCTCCTCCAGCTCGCGGGCCTCGGCGTCGTCGGCGCTGCACGCCGCGTGCGACCCGTGCGCTCCCTCGACGGCCTTCTTCCCGCGCGGCTTCCCCTTCCCGCCCGACTTCCCCTTGCCGCCGGACTTCACCGGCGGCGAGGGCGGCCTGGGCCGGAACGGCGCCGGCGGGGGCGTCGAGCGGACGGGGACCGCGGCTCCCGCGACCGGCGGCGGCTCGCCCGGCGCCTCGCGCGGCCGCTCCGGGGGCTGCTCCCCGCCCCTGCTCAGGTCGACCCCCACGACGCCTCCTACAGGTCCAGGTCCGAGCGGCGGAACTTCGCGTCCAGGAAGCGGCCCTGCTCGCTGAGCAGGCGCGCGTCGTGGTCGTACACGGCCTGCTGCAGCTCGCGCGCCCCCTCCAGCAGCAGCCCGAGCTGCTTGACCAGCTCCTCGGCGGGCGTGGTGCCCGCCGGGCCGCGGTGGTGCAGCGCGTAGTCCTCCGGCAGGTCCAGGTAGCGCTCCAGCGCCTGCGGCAGGTACTCGGTGACGATCGCCTCGAGGTTGTGCATCTCCTCGACCTGCGCGCCGCGGCGCGCGACGTGCGCCAGCAGGGGCCGCAGGACGTCCTCGACCTCGCGCACGGCGGGCACCGCCCCGTCGGGCAGGCGGCCGCCGGCGCGGTTGGCGCGCTGCACGGTCTCGCGCAGGCGGGCCTGCAGCGCCTGCACCGGGTCGGCCGGCTCGGGCGGTCCCACCGGGACGGACGGGGCGGACGGGGCCGGCTCCAGCGCCGCGTTCGTGAAGGCCGCCTTGATCCGCAACCAGCGGGAGTTCGCCATGATCGAGTGCACCAGCCCCAGTCCCCAGGTGCCGAACGCGAGCAGCAGGCCCAGCACGTTCGCGAGCAGCACGTCACCGGCGAGCAGCGCGAAGGACGCCCCGAAGGACGCGAAGTACCCCGCGGCGGCGGCGACCCACGCCGGCCGGCGGCCGCGCAGGCCCATGTACAGGAACGCCAGCCACGGCAGCCCCACCGCGGGGATCGCCAGCCACCAGGAGTTCGCCGCGCGCCAGGCGCGGCTGCGCAACCGTCGCGAGACGAGCTCCGGCGGCGCCTGCGCCGGCCCGCTGCGCCGGCGCGCCGCGACGTCGCCGCCGCGGCCGCGGGCCCGCAGGGCGCGCGGCGCGCGCTCGGCCACCTCGCTCACCTCCCCGGCCCCGGCAGCGCGGGGCCGGAGCCGTCGCCCTCGCCGTTGCGCGCCCGCTCCAGGTAGGAGCGCGAGCGGTGCACCTGACCCTCCAGCGCGTCCACGGTGGAGGCCATGCTCACGACGGCCTGCTGCTTGAAGGTGTCGATGGCGTCCATGGTGGCGAAGACGTTGTCGAAGGCCTTCTGCAGCGTGGCGACGTCCACCGTGGCCGTGGAGGCCTGCTGGTGGATCTGCCCGGTCTGCTGCTTGAGCATCTCCGAGGTCGACAGGATCATCTGGTTCGTCGTGGTGTTCAGCGCGTTGATCTGGTCCAGCACGAGCTTCTGGTTGGCCAGCGCCTGCGCGACGATCACGGCCGTGCGCAGCGCCGCGACCGTGGTGGTCTGCGCCCGGTCCACGCCCTTGATGAGCTCGATGTTGTTCTTGCGCACCAGGTCCAGCGCCAGGTACCCCTGCACGCTGACGGCCAGCTGGGTCAGCAGGTCCTGGTGGCGCTGGCGGATCGGGAAGAGCGCGTCGGAGGTCAGGGCGTCCGCCGCGGCCGGGTCGCTGACCCGCAGCTCCTCGATCTTGGCCACCGTGGCCTCGTCCAGCGCCTTGGCGAGGGTGGCGTACTCGGTGAGCTTGCCCATCGTGGCCCACAGGTGCTGCTTCTCGGACTCGATGGAGGCGTTGTCCCGGCGCAGCTCGTCCTGACCGCTGGCGAGGGCCTTGATGATGGCGTCCAGCTGGGACTGGGCGTCCTGGTAGCGCTCGAAGTACCGCTGGATCTTGTTGCCCATCGGGATGATCCCGAGGATCTTCTTGGCGCCCTTGAGGTCGGCGCGGCCCGGGTCCAGCTCGGTGACCGTGCGGCGCAGGTCCAGCAGCGTGCCGGCGACCTTCACCTGCGCGTCCGCGCCCGGCCCGGCGGCCTTCTGCCCCTTGGCGCCGGCCAGCGAGGACGCCGGGCGCTCCAGCATGCGGTTGGAGACCTGCGCCGAGGCGCGCACCTCCTGCTCCCCCATCCGCGTGATGTCGTCCACGCGCTTGGTGAAGGCGGGGCTGCGCGGGTCCTGGGCGGCGAGGTCTGCGACGAACGCCTGCGCCTTGCGGGCCAGCTCGGTGCGGGTGGCCTCGTCCAGCGGGATCATGCTCTCGGCCTGCTCGTCGGCGACGACGGGCACGGGGGCCGGGGGCGTCAGGTTGAGGTCGCTCGCGACCGGCGCCGTCGCCGCGGGCGGCGTCAGCGGCTTGCTCAGGTCCAGCGACTCCGACATCAGGCGGTTCCCCTCGTCCTCGACCACTGCCACGCGCGGCTCATCCTAGGAGCCGCACCGGCTCAACGATCCTGGCCCCGCAAGGGTGCCCGCGGCATCCACCCGACGGAGGACCCCCGGGTGCGCCCGGGGGTGGGGAGGGGCCGGCGGCGCGTGCCTCACCAGTCGTCCTCCTCCTCGTCCCTGCGGTCCTCGGCCTCCGTGCGGGCCCGGGCCAGCTCGGGGGCGCGGGCGGCCTCCTCGCGGGTGGCGTACGGGCCCAGCAGGTACTTGCCGGGCGCGCGGCGCTCGTCGTCCTGCACCTCACCGGTGCGCGTGTCGTAGTAGTACGGTCCTGCGCTCACGCCCGCCATCCTCGCCCCTGCGGGCGCCGGGCGCACCCGACCTAGACTCCCCGCATGAGCTCCGGCACCACCACCACCGGCACCACCGCCCCCCCGGGCGACCTCGTCCCCGGGACGGTGGGCCCGCGGCGGCCGGTGCCCGCCTCGATCCCGCGCCCCGAGTACGTCGACCGCCCGGCGCCGGCGCCCTACACCGGCTCGCACGTCATCGACCCCGAGGGCGTGGAGCGCATCCGCCGCGCCGGGCGGCTGGCCGCGCAGGCGATGGAGGAGGCCGCGAAGCGCATCGCGCCGGGCGTCACCACCGACGAGCTGGACCGGGTCTGCCACGAGTTCCTCTGCGACCACGGCGCCTACCCCTCCACGCTCGGCTACCGGGGCTTCCCGAAGTCGCTGTGCTCCAGCGTCAACGAGGTCGTCTGCCACGGCATCCCCGACTCCACGGTGCTGCGCGACGGGGACATCGTGAACCTCGACGTCACCGCCTACCTGGACGGCGTGCACGGCGACAACAACGCCACCTACCTGTGCGGCGAGGTCGACGAGCAGTCCCGCCTCCTGGTCGAACGCACCCGCGAGGCCACCCGCCGCGGCATCGCAGCCGTCGCCCCGGGGCGCGCGATCAACGTGATCGGGCGCGTCATCGAGGCCTACGCCAAGCGCTTCGGCTACGGGGTGGTGCGCGACTTCACCGGTCACGGCGTGGGCCCGGCGTTCCACTCCGGCCTCGTGGTGCCGCACTACGACGCCGCTCCCGAGCACGCCACCGTCATGGAACCGGGCATGGTCTTCACCGTCGAGCCGATGCTGACGCTGGGCACCCACGAGTGGGACATGTGGGAGGACGGCTGGACGGTGGTGACCAGGGACCGCAAGCGCAGCGCGCAGTTCGAGCACACGATCGTCGTCACCGAGACCGGCGCGGAGGTCCTCACGCTGCCCTGAGCCCGCCGCACGCCCGCCCGGGCACCCCGCGCCCGCCTCGCTCGTTGCCCCCTCGACACCCCCGTCGAGAGGAGCCCGCAGTGAACGCCCTCGCCACCACCGGCCTGGTCCGCCCTGCCCGCGGCAAGCTGATCGCCGGCGTGTGCGCCGGCCTCGGACGCCGGTTCGGGCTGTCCGCCAACGTCGTGCGCCTGCTGTTCCTGCTGTCGTGCCTGATCCCCGGGCCGCAGTTCCTGGCGTACCTGGCCCTGTGGGTGATCATGCCCAGGGAGGGGTCGGCGCGCGCCGTGCGCTGAGGCGCGGCGCGCCGGGCGGCGCCGCGAGCCGCTCTTGCCTACGCTCGGCGTCGTGAGCACTCCGACGGCGTCCAACAGCGGCATGCCCGCCACCCCCTCCCCCGCGCGCCCCGCGCGCGCCCTCGGGGTCGACATCGGGGGCTCCGGCATCAAGGCCGCCCCGGTGGACCTGTCCGCCGGGGAGTTCGCCGCCGAGCGGGTGCGGCTGGCGACCCCGCAGCCGGCCACCCCCGCGGCGGTCGCGCCCGTGGTCGCCGAGGTGCTCGCCGGCTTCGACGCCGCCCCGGACACCCCGATCGGCATCACGTTCCCGGCGGTGGTGCAGCACGGCATCACCCGCACCGCCGCCAACGTGGACCCCTCCTGGATCGGCACGGACGCCGAGGCGCTGTTCTCCGACGCCCTGGGCCGCCCCGTGCTCGTGGTCAACGACGCCGACGCCGCCGGGTACGCCGAGACGGCCTTCGGCGCCGCCAAGGGCGTGAAGGGCGTCGTGGTCGTCACCACGCTGGGCACCGGCATCGGCAGCGCGCTCATCGTCGACGGCACCCTGGTGCCGAACACCGAACTGGGGCACCTGGAGATCGGCGGGCACGACGCGGAGAAGAAGGCCGCCGACTCCGCCCGCGAGCGCCACGACCTGTCGTGGCAGCAGTGGGCCAAGCGCCTGCAGCGGTACTACTCGCACCTGGAGGACCTGCTGTGGCCGGACCTCATCGTCGTGGGCGGCGGGGTCAGCAAGAAGCACGAGAAGTTCCTGCCGCTGCTGGACCTGCGCACCCCGATCGTCCCCGCGGCGCTGCGCAACGACGCGGGCATCATCGGCGCCGCCTCGCTGGCGGCGGCCCGCGCGCGGGGTTGAGCGACGCGCCGCCCGGCGGGCGGCACTAGGGTCGCCCCGTGAGCGACGCGACGCTGCGGTTCGGACTCTTCGTCCCCCAGGGCTGGAAGCACGACCTGGTGGGGCTCGTCCCCGCCGAGCACTGGCCGGCGATGCGCTCGCTGGCGCAGCGCGCCGACGCCGGGGACGTGTGGGAGTCGATCTGGGTCTTCGACCACTTCCACACCGTTCCCGAGCCCACGGACGAGGCGACCCACGAGGCGTGGACGCTGATGGCCGCGTTCGCCGCCGCCACGGAACGGGTCCGCCTGGGCCAGATGTGCACGTGCATGAGCTACCGGAACCCGGCGTACCTGGCGAAGGTCGCCGCCACGGTCGACGTCGTCTCGGGCGGCCGCGTGGAGATGGGCATCGGGGCCGGGTGGTACGAGCACGAGTGGCGCGCCTACGGGTACGGGTTCCCCGGCGCCGGTGAGCGGCTGGCCCGCCTGGCCGAGGGCGTGCAGATCATGCGGCAGGCGTGGACCGAGGGCGTGTCCACGTTCGCCGGCGAGCACTACCGCACCGACGGCGCGATCGTGCGTCCGCTGCCGCTGCAGGAGGGCGGCATCCCGCTGTGGATCGCCGGCGGCGGTGAGCGCAAGACGCTGCGGTACGCGGCGCAGTGGGCGCGGTGCACCAACTTCGACGGCACGCTCGAGGGGTTCACGCACAAGTCGCGGGTGCTCGAGGAGCACTGCCGCGAGGTGGGCACCGACTTCGGCTCCATCGTGCGCAGCGCCAACTACAACGTCGCGATCGGCCGGGACGAGGCGGAGGTCGCCGAGCGCCTCGCCGAGCGGCGCGCGGTCCTGGAGCGGCACGTCGGCGCCGACGCCGCCGAGCGCGAGATGGGGTCGCTCGCCCCGCACCTGCCGGGGGTGGGCACGCCGGAGCAGATCGTCGAGAAGCTGAAGCCGGTCGTCGAGGCGGGCATGACCTACCCGATCCTGTACTTCCCCGAGGCGGCCACCGACACCAGCGGGATCGAGCTGTTCGAGCGCGAGGTCGTCCCGGCGCTGCGCGGCTGAGGCCGGCTGGCGCGCCGCCGCCGGTGGTGTCCGGCCGGGGCGGCATGCTGACCGGGTGAGCGAGGACCGGGTGGGCGAGGCCCCGCCGACCGACGGCGCAGCGGACGAGGACCTCGAGGGCCGGATCTGCGCGTTCTGCGGCGGGGTCGAGGACGTCGGCGAGCAGGAGCGCCTGGGGGTGCGGGTGCGCGTGTGCGCCGGGTGCACCGCCCGCTTCGGCCGGCAGCGGCCCCGGGAGCGCGGCACCGCGGCGTCCGCCCGCCCCGTCGGCCTGCCGCCGACGCTGGGGCAGCAGTCCTCCGAGGTGCTGCGGCACGTGGCGCGGATGGCCGAGCGCGCCGCCGCCCGCCCGTACGCCGAGGAGGAGTGCGGGCGCTGCGGGGCCCCCGTGCACGTCTACCGCAGCGCCGGCGGCGCGGACCGGGTGGTGCTGGCGAAGGACGCCGTGCTGGCGGCGTCGGTCCCGGCAGAGGTGCGCTGGCGCGTGCGCGACGGGCGCGCCGAACCCTTCGACGGCGGTGACGAGCAGCCGGGGGCGCGGGTGCTGCACGAGGTGGTGTGCGGCGCGGCGCCCGAACCGGCCAACCCGCGCCTGCAGCGGGCGTGGCGGGGCAACCGCGAGGGCGCGGGCGGAGCGCCGGCGGGCTGACGCCGCGGCGCCCGGGCGCGGGTGCGCCACTACTCTGTGGGGCGTGCCCGACGATCACGACGTGCAGGAGATCCTCGACATCGGTGGCGACGCCGTCCTGGAGCGGCTGGCTGCGATGGCCGACCACGGGATGGTGCTGGACATCACGCTCTTCGCCGGGGGCCAGGTCGTCTCCGGGACCCTCATCGGCCGCGACCGCTGGCTGCAGCAGTTCAGCGAGCGCGCCGCCCGGGGGGGCGCGGGAGGCAGGCAGGTCGCGGAGGACGTGCAGCGCCTCCTGCAGGCCCTGGAGAGCAGGCGCCCCGCCGGGGAGCCGCCGCACCGCGACTTCCTGCACCTGGCCGGTGCGCAGATCGACGGCACCCAGCGCATCGCCGAGGGGCTGCTGTGGCGGGGCCGCATCAGCGAGGTCGCGGGCTGGTCGCTCGGCTCGCTCTGAGCCGCCCGGGGGCCGCACCGCGACCCCCGGGTCGAGCGGGTGGTGGACGAGCCGGCCTGTAAGCCGGATCCTGTGCCCCGCGGCGGGTCTGACGACCCGCTGCGGGCGGCGGTCATCCCTCTCGGACGCGCGTTGCCGCGCGCCTCCAGCGACCTACCCGGCAGCTCGGGCGGGCCGCCCTCGAACGCTGCCTGTCTGGTCTTGCTCCGGGTGGGGTTTGCCGAGCCGCACCGGTCACCCGGTGCGCTGGTGGTCTCTTGCACCACCGTTTCACCCTTACCGCCCCGGCTCGCGCCGGGGAGGCGGTCTGCTTTCTGTGGCACTGTCCCGCGGGTCACCCCGGGTGGGCGTTACCCACCACCCTGCCCTGTGGAGTCCGGACTTTCCTCGGCGGCCCGGTCTCCCGGGCCGACGCGACCGCCCGGCCGACTCGTCCACGACCAGCGTAGCGCCCCTAAGCTGCCCCCTCGTGCTCGTGCTGCTGCCCCCGTCGGAGTCGAAGTGGGCGGGGCCGGCGCGCGGCGCTCCCGTGCGGCTGGAGGCGCTGTCCTCACCGGAGCTGACGGCGGCGCGCGAGCGGGTCCTGGACGCCCTGGTGGAGGTCTCCGCCCGGCCCGACGCGCCGTCGGTGCTGGGCGCGGGAGCGAGCCTGGTGGACGTGGTGCGCGCCAACACGACGCTGCGCACCCGGCCGGCGGCACCGGCGGCGCGCGTCTACACCGGTGTCCTGTTCGACGCCCTGGACCTGCCGTCGCTGCCGGCGGCCGCCGCGCGGCGGGTCCTGGTGGTCTCGGCGCTGTGGGGGCTGCTCGGCCCGCGGGACCGGGTGCCCGGCTACCGGCTGTCCATGGGCACCGACCTGCCCGGGATCGGGCCGCTGGCGGCGTTCTGGCGCCCGCACCTGGGCGCGGTGCTGCAGCCGGCCGGCGTGGTGGTGGACTGCCGCTCGGCCGCGTACGCCGCCGCGTGGGTGCCCGACGCGGCGACGGCCGCGCGCACGGTGGCGGTGCGGGTGCTGCGCGACGGGAAGGTCGTCTCGCACGCCGCCAAGCACACCCGCGGCCTGCTGGCCCGGCACCTGCTGACGCGCCCGGGCCGCCCGCCACGCACTCCGGCTGCGCTGCTCGACGCCACCACCGAGGCGTTCGGGGCGAAGCTGCTGGAACCGGCGCGGCGCGGGGCCACGTGGACCCTGGAGGTCGAAGCCCCGTGACGCGTGGGGCTGCCGTGACCGGTGTGACACCCGGGCGTCACCTGTTCGACACCCGGGGGCGGTGGAGTGGCCCCATGCAGCTTCCCCCCACCTCCGGGCGCCGCGGCCGCACCCGCACGGCCGCCGCCCTCAGCGCCACCGGTCTGCTGGTCGGCCTGGGCGCCACCACGGGCGCCGGCGCCGCCGCCGCGGCCCCCGTCCCGCCCTCCATCACCCTGGTGTCCATGACGGACGTGCACGGCCACGTCCTGGACTGGGACTACTTCGCGGGCGCTCCCTACGCCGAGGGGCAGGGCCTGGGCCTGGCGCGCGTGTCCACGGCCGTGGACCGGGTGCGCGCCGAGCGCGGCGCCGACTCCACCCTCGTCGTCGACAACGGCGACGCCGTCCAGGGCACCCCGCTGACCTACTACTACGCCCGCCAGGAGCCGGTGACCACCACCGGCGTCGAGCACCCGATGGCCCAGGCGTACGACGCCATCGGCATCGACGCCCAGGTCGTCGGCAACCACGAGTTCAACTACGGCCTGGACACCCTGGCGAAGTACCGCCTCGACCTGGACGCGCCGCTGCTGGGCGCCAACGTGATCGACGAGCGCACCGGCACGCCGTACCTGCGGCCGTGGGTGCTGCGGGACGTGAAGCCCACCGGCGGCGGCAAGGCGGTGAAGGTCGGCATCCTCGGCCTGACCACCCCCGGCTCGGCCGTCTGGGACAAGCAGAACGTCGAGGGGCAGCTCACCTTCGAGGACGTGGTCGCCACCGCGCAGCGGGAGGTGCCGCGGATGAAGGCCGCCGGTGCCGACCTGGTCGTCGTCCTGTCGCACTCCGGCCGCTCCGGGGAGTCCTCCTACAGCGAGGAGGACCTGCCGGCGGAGAACGTCAGCGACCGCGTCGCCGCCGAGGTGGCCGGTGTGGACGTCGTCGTGGCCGGCCACAGCCACCAGGACCTCCCCGAGGCGTGGGTGGACTCCACCGCCACCCCCGGCAAGCGCGTGCTCGTGACCCAGCCGTACCGCTGGGGCGCCTCGGTGACCGTCAGCCAGCTGGAGCTGCGCAAGGCGAAGGGCGAGTACTCCCTCGCCGGGGCCGACGTGCAGGAGGTCCGGGCCGCCGACGTGCCCGAGGACCCCGAGATCGTCGAGGTGATCGCCGACGAGCACCGCAGGACCGTCGACTACGTCGACCAGGTCGTCGCCACCTCCACCGAGGAGCTGCCGGCCACCGCCTCGCGCTGGCGGGACACCCCGCTCATCGACTTCATCCAGCGGGTGCAGACCGACACGGTGCGCGAGGCGGTCGCCGGCACGCCCGACGCGGACCTGCCGGTGCTGTCCATCGCCGCGCCGTTCAGCCGCACCGCGGTGTTCCCGCAGGGCGAGGTCACCGTCAAGGACGTCGCCGGGCTGTACGTGTACGACAACACGCTGCAGGCCGTGCGGATGACGGGTGCGCAGGTGCGCGACTACCTGGAGAAGGCCGCCGAGTACTACGCCAGCGTCCCGCCGGGGAACCCGGCGGACCCGGAGTCCCTGGCCACCGGGGAGGTCCCGGACTACAACCTCGACCAGCTCGCGGGCGTGGAGTACGAGCTGGACCTCTCCCGGCCGGCCGGCTCGCGCGTGGCGTCCCTCACGCTGGACGGCGCGCCCGTCACGGACGAGCAGGAGTTCGTGGTCGCGGTGAACAACTACCGGCGCTCCGGCGGCGGCGGCTTCCCGCACATCGCCGAAGCACCCGTCGTCTACGACGAGCAGGTGGAGATCCGCCAGCTGCTCATCGACCACGCGCAGCAGACCGGCACGATCGACCCGGCCGACTTCGCGGTGGAGAACTGGTGGCTCACCTCCGGCGGCGAGCGCCTGTTCGACTGAGGGACCGCACGCGCGCGGGGCCCCGGGCTCGACCGGGGCCCCGCGCCTCGCGGATCAGGGGTGACGGCTCCGCGGTCACGTCGGGGTCGTGACGTCCCCCCTGTGGTGATCTTGCACGGTTGAGAGCTCGACCTCGCAAGACCACCACACGAGGCCGGGGTCGACGCCCTGCCCGCTGCCGGCCTGAACGCACGGGAGCACCGCCGTCTCGACGCGATCCGTGCGCGATCACGCCAGTGCGCCGCAGCCGCGCTCCGCAGGACGGGGCCTACACGCGGTTGACGGCCAGGACCTCGCTGGTGCCGTCGTCGTGCAGGCGCAGCAGCGTGCGCGAGGCGGGGTCCACGTGGATGCGGCGCTGCACGTGCGACCCGCACCCCAGGCACTCGCGCAGCAGCGCCCGCAGCGGGTCGCCGTGGGTGACCAGCACCACGCGCTGACCGGCCCAGCGGGTGCGCAGCGCGGCCGCCGCCCGCTGCACGCGGCGCTCCACCGCGACCAGCGGTTCCCCACCGGGTGGCGCGACGGCCGGGTCGGTGGACCAGGCGGCGAACTCCGCCGGCCAGCGGCGCGCCACCTCCGCGGCGGTGAAGCCGTCCCAGTCGCCGAAGTCGGTCTCGTCCCACTGCGGGTCCACCAGCACCTGCGCACCGGTGCGCTCGGCGATGGCCTCGGCGGTCTGGCGGGAGCGGCGCATCGTGGAGGTGATGACGACACCGGCGCCGCGCACCTCGGCGCACTCCGCGGCCCGGCGGGCCTCCGCACGGCCCGCCTCGGACAGTTCCGGGTCCTCGCCGTAGCGGCCGGACAGGCGCCGCTGCTCGGTCAGCGGCGTGGAGGCGTGCCGCACGAGCACCAGGTCCAGCGGCTGCCCACCGCCGCCCGCGGCCGCCGCCGAGGGGGACGCCGCCGGAGCGGTGGCGGTGGTGGGGGCCGTCGTGGGAGGCGTGGTGCTGCGCTGCCACTGCCGCCCGGCGGCCGCGGCGTCCATCGCCTCGTTCGCCAGCCGGTCCGCGTGGGAGTTCTGCGCGCGCGGGATCCAGCCGTAGTCGACCTGCCCGGCGGGCAGCACCGCGCGGGCCTCCTGCGCCAGGCGGCGCATGTCGGCGTGCTTGACCTGCCACCGCCCGGACATCTGCTCCACGACGAGCTTGGAGTCCATGCGGACCTCCACGCTCGCGCCCGGGTCGAGCTCGGCGGCGGCGCGCAGCCCCGCGAGGAGCCCGCGGTACTCCGCGACGTTGTTGGTGGCCCGGCCGATGGACTCGGCGACCTCCGCGAGCACCTCACCGGTCGCGGCGTCCTTGACGACCGCCCCGTACCCCGCCGGTCCGGGGTTGCCGCGGGAGCCCCCGTCGGCCTCGACGCGCAGGCGGCGAGCGCCGCTCACAGCCCCGACTCGCCGGTGCGCACGAGGATGCGCCCGCACTCCTCGCAGAAGACGACGTCGTCGGCGGCGGCGGAGCGCACCGCCGCCAGGTCGGAGGCGTTCAGCTCCAGCCGGCACCCCTCGCAGCGGCGGCCCTGCAGCAGCGCCGCACCCACGCCGCCGCGGGGGGCGCGCGTCTGCTCGTACAGCTCGACGAGCGCGGGCTCGATCCCCGAGGAGATGGCCTGGCGGCGGGCCAGCACGGCGCGCTCCTCGGTGGCGACCTCCTCCAGCACCGCGTCGCGGCGGCGGGTGACGTCCTCGATCTGCTCGGTCAGCTCGCCGTCGGTGGTGGTCAGCTCGGCGGCGGCGAACTGCGCCTGCTCCAGCTTCTCCATGGCCTCCAGCTCGGTCTCCTCCAGGACGCCCTGGCGGCGGGCCAGGGACTCCAGCTCGTGCTGCAGGCCCTGCAGGTCCTTGGCGCTGCCGACGCCGGCGTTCAGCCGGGCGGTGTTGCGGGCGGCCCGCTCGCGCACCTGGGTGACGTCCGCCTCCGCCTTGGCCACGGCGCGCTCGCCGTCGCTGACGAGGGTGCGGGCGGCCACGAGGACGTCGCCGACGCGGCGGCGCTCGGCGAGCAGCGAGTCCAGCTCCGCCTGCTCGGGGACGCTCGCGCGCCGGTGCGCCAGCTGCGCCAGCCGGATGTCGACGGCCTGCAGGTCCAGCAGCTTCTGCTGGTCGATCGCCGGGGCCTTGGGCATCCGCCGGTCACTCTCCTCGACTGGGCACGCGCAGCGCCCAGGGGTCGGTGCGCGTGGTGGACACGTGGGCGTCCACGGTACGGCCGCGCGCGGCGAGCGCCGTCACCAGGCGGTCGGCGCACCCGGCCAGCCAGGGCCACTCGCTGGCCCAGTGGGCCACGTCCACCAGGTGCGGGGTCCCCGCGGCGCCGGACCCCGCACCGAACCCCGCGCTCTCGCGGGCCTCGGAGGCCGGGTGGTGGCGCAGGTCGGCGGTGACGTACACGTCGGCGCCGCTGGCGCGCACCTGCGCGAACAGGCTGTCGCCGGAGCCGCCGCACACGGCGACGCGCTGCACGAGGGCGTCCAGGTCACCGGCCACCCGCACGCCCTGCTCGGTGGCGGGGAGGGCCTGCGCGACGCGGTCGGCGAAGTCCGCGAGCCGCTCGGGCGCCGGCAGCGTGCCGACGCGGCCGATGCCGAGCTCGGGGCGGCCCGGTTCGGCGGCCAGCGGCTCCAGCGGCACGAGGCCGTCCAGGTCGAGGACCCGGGCCAGGGCGTCGGAGACGCCGGGGGCGGCGGCGTCGGCGTTGGTGTGCGCGACGTACAGGGCGCAGCCGGCCTCCACGAGCCGGTGCACCACGCGCCCCTTGGCGGTGGTGGCCGCCACCGACGACACCGGGCGCAGCAGCAGGGGGTGGTGCACCAGCAGCAGGTCGGCGTCGGCGTCCAGGGCCTCGTCGACGACGGCCTCGACCGGGTCGACGGCCAGCAGCACGCGGCGCACCGTGCGGGTGGGGTCCCCGCAGACGAGGCCGACGGCGTCCCACGGCTGCGCCCAGCGCTCGGGGTGCAGCTCCTGGAGGACCTCGAGCACCTCCCCCAGCGCCGGGGCGGCCGGCGGCGGCTCGGGAGCCGTCCCCGGGGTCGGTGCGGAGTGCGGTGCGGGGGTCGGCTCGGGCACGGGCGCACCCTAGCGGCGGGTGGGCCCGGCCGGGTTCGAACCGACGACGGCCGCGGTGTAAGCGCGGTGCTCTACCAGCTGAGCTACGGGCCCGCACCGGCGCGCGGGCGCCGGGAGCGCCCACGGTAGTGCCTCGGGGAGCGCGTCAGCGGGAGGCGGCCAGCACCTCCAGCGCCTGGCAGTGGGCCGAGTGCGGGCGGGGCGCGCGCCCGTCGCCGTGCAGGTCCCACAGCACGCGGCCGTCCCGCACGAGCAGGGACAGGCGCTCGCTGACGCCGAGCTCCTCGTCGAAGGCGCCCACGGCGCGCGAGACCGCGCCGTGGGGCCAGAAGTCGGACAGCAGCGGGAAGGGGTAGCGGCGGTCCTCGCCCCACGCCCGCAGCGCGGGCACGGGGTCGCAGGACAGCGCCGCGAGCTGCACGCCGGCGTCGTCGAAGCGGTCCACGTCGCCGGCCAGCGCCCCGAGCTCGGCGGTGCAGTGGGTGGAGAACGCGGCGGGCACCAGGACGATCAGCGCCGGCCCCTCCGACCACAGCTCCGACAGCCGCAGCGGTTCGCCGTGCTGGTCCCGCACCACCGCCCCGGGCACGGGGAAGGCCGCGGGCATCGCGGCGCCCGGGCCGGGCGCGCTCAGCGGCGGCCGCTCTTCGGCGTCGTCATGCGGGTGCCGGCCCAGTTGGCGCTGGCGCTGACGCTGGAGGTGGCGTGCAGGCCCGCGGTGGGGGCGGCCTCGTCGATCTCGGCGGCGTTCACGTGCCCCGGGCGCCCCTTCTTGGGCGTCAGCAACCACACGACGCCCCCCTCGGCGAGGTTGGTGATGGCGTCCACGAGCGCGTCCACCAGGTCTCCGTCACCGTCCCGGTACCAGCACAGGACGACGTCGGCGACGTCGTCGGCTTCCTCGTCCAGCAGTTCGCTGCCGACGAGCTCCTCGACGGCGACCCGGAAGTCGTCGTCCACCTGCTCGTCCCACCCGAACTCCTGCACGAGCTGACCGGGCTTGAAGCCCAGCTTGGCCACTGCCGCCGTGTCGGCGGCAGGGTCCGCGGTCGCGCCCACGTGCTGTCCTGCCTTCCCTCTGCCCCGTCACCGGGGTTCGTCCGTGCTCCGTGACCTCCTAGTCCAGCCCACCGAACCCCCCGCGCGCAAGGTGACGGCCCGCACGGGGCGCTCGCGTGACCCCCGCGTGACCTCCGCGCGCGGTGCGGACCCGCCCCGGGCGTGGGACCCTGGCGCCCGTGGGACGGGTCACGACGCGCACGCGCACGCAGCGGCTGGACCTGCGCCCGGGGGGCACCTCCACCGCGCGGGTGGACACGCTGGCCGTGGAGGAGCCGCTGCAGATCGAGGTGGCCGGCGAGCAGCTGGCCGTGACGATGCGCACGCCCGGCGACGACGTGGACCTGGTCCTGGGGTTCCTGCACGCCGAGGGCCTGCTGGCCGGCGCCGGGGACGTGGTGGCGCTGCGGCACTGCACCGACCTCGGCGAGGACGGGCAGCCGACGTACAACGTGGCGCAGGTCACCCCGCGGGCCGGCAGCAGGCTGGCCGGCGAGCGCACCCCGCGCCCCTTCACCACGACGTCGGCGTGCGGGGTGTGCGGGTCGGCGAGCGTGGAGCAGGTGCTGGCGCGGGTGCCCGCCCCGCTGGCCGACGACGACGTGCGGGTGGACCCGGCGGTGCTGGAGGCGATGCCCGCGGCGCTGCGGGCGCACCAGTCGGCCTTCGAGCGCACCGGCGGCCTGCACGCCGCCGGGCTGTTCGACGCCTCGGGGCGGCTGCTGTGCCTGCGCGAGGACGTGGGGCGGCACAACGCCGTCGACAAGGTCGTGGGGTGGGCGCTGCGCACCGGTGCCCTGCCGCTGCGGGGGCACGTGCTGGTGGTCAGCGGGCGGGCCTCCTTCGAGCTGGTCCAGAAGGCGGCGATGGCCGGGGTGCCGGTGCTGGCGGCGGTCTCGGCGCCGTCCTCCCTGGCGGTCTCCCTCGCCCGCGAGGCGGGCATGACCCTGGTGGGCTTCCTGCGACCGCCCAGCGCGAACGTCTACGCCGGTTCGCACCGGCTGCGCCCCGGAGCCGAGCCCGGGGCCGCACCCGCGGGCACCGGGCGGGTCCCGGGTGCGGTGCTGGCCGCGGCGGCGGAATAGCCTGGGGACGCGCCCGCTGACCGCGGGCCGACGGACGACAGCGGGAGGACCACCACCGTGGCCAGACGCGACGATGCGGGGAACGGCCCCGCGGGGCTCGGCCCCATCCTCAACGGGCTGCCCAGCCAGCTGCCCGACATCGACCCCGAGGAGACCGGGGAGTGGCTCGCGTCCCTCGACGCGGTCGTCGGGGAGCGCGGCAAGAACCGCGCCCGCTACCTGATGCTGCAGCTGCTGCAGCGCGCGCGCGAGCAGCAGGTCGGGGTCCCCAGCCTCACGGCGACGGACTACATCAACACCATCGGCCCGGAGTCCGAGCCCTGGTTCCCCGGCGACGAGGAGGTCGAGCGCCGCTACCGGGCGTGGATCCGCTGGAACGCGGCCGTCATGGTGCACCGGGCGCAGCGGCCCGGGATCGGCGTCGGCGGGCACATCTCCACCTACGCCTCCTCCGCCACCCTCTACGAGGTCGGCTTCAACCACTTCTTCCGCGGCAAGGACCACGCCGGCGGCGGGGACCAGGTCTTCATCCAGGGCCACGCCTCCCCCGGGGTGTACGCCCGCGCCTTCCTCGAGGGCCGGCTGAGCACCGAGCAGCTGGACGGGTTCCGCCAGGAGGCCTCCGCGGCGCCGAACGGGCTGCCGTCGTACCCGCACCCGCGCCTCATGCCGGACTTCTGGGAGTTCCCGACCGTCTCGATGGGCCTGGGCCCGGCGAACGCGATCTACCAGGCGCAGTTCAACAAGTACCTGCACCACCGCGGCATCAAGGACACCTCCCAGCAGCACGTGTGGGCGTACCTGGGCGACGGCGAGATGGACGAGCCGGAGTCGCGCGGGCTGGCGCACGTGGCGGCCAACGACGAGCTGGACAACCTCACCTTCGTCGTCAACTGCAACCTGCAGCGCCTGGACGGGCCGGTGCGCGGCAACGGCAAGATCGTGCAGGAGCTGGAGGCGTTCTTCCGCGGCGCGGGCTGGAACGTCATCAAGGTGCTGTGGGGCCGGGAGTGGGACTCCCTGCTGGCCGCCGACGGCCAGGGCGCCCTGGTCAACCTCATGAACGCCACCCCGGACGGGGACTACCAGACGTTCAAGGCGGAGAACGGCGCCTACGTCCGCGAGAACTTCTTCGGCCGCGACGAGCGCACCGCCAAGCTCGTGGCGGGCATGAGCGACGACGAGATCTGGTCGCTCAAGCGCGGCGGCCACGACTACCGCAAGGTCTACGCGGCCTACCGGGCGGCGACCCAGCACACCGGGCAGCCCACGGTGATCCTCGCCAAGACCATCAAGGGGTACGGCCTGGGGCCGCACTTCGCGGGCCGCAACGCGACCCACCAGATGAAGAAGCTGACGCTGGAGGACCTCAAGCTCCTGCGCGACTCGCTGCGCATCCCGATCAGCGACGAGCAGCTGGAGAAGGACCCCTACCGCCCGCCGTACTACCACCCCGGCGACGGCGACGAGACGATCCAGTACCTGCGCAAGCGCCGCGCGGACCTGGGTGGCCCGGTGCCGCAGCGCCGCGTGCAGCACACCCCGATGCACCTGCCCGCCGACGACGCCTACAAGGTCGCGGCGCGGGGCTCGGGCAAGCAGGAGATCGCCACCACCATGGCGTTCGTCCGCCTGCTGAAGGACCTCATGCGCGACAAGGAGTTCGGCAAGCGCGTCGTGCCGATCATCCCCGACGAGGCCCGCACGTTCGGCATGGACTCGCTGTTCCCGACGATCAAGATCTACAACCCGCACGGGCAGAACTACACGTCGGTCGACCGCGAGCTGATGCTGGCGTACAAGGAGTCCGAGCAGGGGCAGATCCTGCACGTCGGCATCAACGAGGGCGGTTCCGCCTCGGCGTTCACCGCCGCCGGCTCCTCCTACGCCACCCACGGCGAGCCGATGCTGCCGATCTACATCTTCTACTCGATGTTCGGCTTCCAGCGCACCGGCGACAACCTGTGGGCGGCGGCCGACACGATGGCCCGCGGCTTCCTCATCGGCGCCACCGCCGGCCGCACGACGCTGGCGGGTGAGGGCCTGCAGCACGGTGACGGCCACTCGCTGCTGCTGGCCTCCACGAACCCGGCGGTCGTCTCCTACGACCCGGCGTACGCGTACGAGATCGGGCACATCGTCAAGGACGGCCTGCGCCGCATGTACGGCGAGGACCCCGAGAACGTCATCTACTACCTGACGGTCTACAACGAGCCGATGGTCCAGCCGGCCGAGCCCGCGGACGTGGACGTGGACGGCATCCTGCGCGGTCTGCACCGCGTCTCGGTGGGCGAGGGCGACGGGCCGCGCACCCAGCTGCTGGCCTCCGGCGTGGGGGTCCCGTGGGCCCTGGAGGCGCAGGCGCTGCTGAAGGAGGACTTCGGCGTCGCGGCGGACGTGTGGTCGGTGACGAGCTGGAACGAGCTGCGCCGCGACGGCCTGGCCTGCGACGAGCACGCCTTCCTCAACCCCGGCGACGACTCGCGCGTGCCGTACGTCACGCAGAAGCTGAAGGACGCCCCCGGCCCGGTGGTCGCGGTCAGCGACTGGATGCGCGCGGTGCCGGACCAGATCCGCCAGTGGGTGCCGGGCGAGTTCGTCTCGCTGGGCGCCGACGGGTTCGGCATCTCCGACACCCGCGCCGCCGCGCGGCGGTACTACCACATCGACGGCCCCTCGGTGGCGGTGCGCGCCCTGGAGGTGCTCGCCCACCGCGGCGAGGTCGACTGGCGCGCGCCCGGCCAGGCGATCGAGAAGTACCAGCTGCACGACGTGCGCGCCGGGCGCAGCGGCAGCGCCGGCGGGGAGAGCTGACCGCTCCCGGCACCCGGGCACGACGACGAGAGCCCCGGCCCGCGGGCGCGGGGGGGGGCGGTCGGGCGCTCGGCGGGCGCCGGCTGGACCCGCGCGGGGCGCGGTGGTGAGCGCTGGGCGGGGTCCGCCCGCGCGATGGCGTCCTACAGCTCC
>NZ_JBKBCT010000019.1:0-53233 GCF_050871525.1 Kineococcus auxinigenes
CCCCCCCCCCCCCCCCCCCCCCCCCCCCCCCCCCCCCCCCCCCCCCCCCCCCCCCCCCCCCCCCCCCCCCCCCCCCCCCCCCCCCCCCCCCCCCCCCCCCACCGACGGTCGCTGGACCGCACCCCGGCGGGTGCCGGTCAGCGCCCGGCGCCCTCGGGCACCCGGTAGCGGGTCGGGCCGAGGGTCAGCGCCCACACCAGGAGGCCGGCGATCCAGGTCCCGAAGACGGCGAAGAACCACCACGGCAGCCGGCCGGTGCCCGTCAGCGCCACCTGCACGATCGCGCCCTCGACGGCGGTCAGCAGCAGCATCGTGGCCGTGCCGACGGCCCACAGGTCGCCGACGGCGCGGCGGCGCAGCTCGGCCTCGTGCTCCGGCGCCCTCCAGTACCAGGCGTTCGGCACGTTGACCACGTCCACCGGCAGACGCCGCACCCCGGCGGCCAGGGCCGCGAAGAGCGCCGCGAGGGCCGCGCCGATCAGCGCGGAGACCGTGACCGCCCCGGTGCGGCTGCTCCAGTCGTCGGCCTCGCCGCTGCCGCCGAAGTGGGTGGGCACCCGTTCGGGCAGCACCAGGGCCGCCACGACGACGGCCGCGGCGTAGAGGACCACCGACCCGGCGAACAGCTTCGCGCGCACGCCCCCACCCTGCCGCAGGGGCGCGCGCCGGGCGTCAGCGACCGCCGAAGCGCTCGCGCAGCTTGGAGAAGACGCCGTGGTGGGCCGGGGACAGCTTGCCGGCGGGGCGCACCTCGCCGCGCACCTCGGCCAGGCGGCGCAGCAGCTCCTCCTGCTCGTCGTCGAGGTCGCGCGGGGTGGCGACCTCCAGGGTGACGAGCAGGTCCCCGCGGCCGGCCGAGCGCAGGTGCTCGGCGCCCTTCTGCTTCAGGGTGACGACCTCCCCGCCCTGCGCGCCGGGGCGCACGTCGACCTCCTCGGTGCCGTCGAGGGTCTCCAGCGGGATGGAGGCGCCCAGGGCGGCGGCCGTCATGGGCACCTCCAACGTGCAGAGCAGGTCGTCGCCGCGACGGGTGAAGACCGGGTGCGGGCGCTCGTGGATCTCCACGTAGAGGTCGCCGGGCGGGCCGCCGGCGGTGCCCACCTCGCCCTGGGCGGCGAGCTGGATGCGGGTGCCGGTGTCCACGCCGGCGGGGATGCGGATGTTCAGCGGCCGACGGGCGCGCACCCGCCCCTCCCCGGTGCACTCCAGGCACGGGGAGGGCAGGACGGTGCCGAAGCCGTGGCACGTCGGGCACGGCTGGCTCGTCATGACCTGGCCCAGCAGGGAGCGCACCACGCGCTGCACCGAGCCCTGCCCGTGGCAGATGTCGCAGGTGGCGGGCTCGGTGCCCGGCTGGCAGCAGGTGCCCTTGCAGGTGGGGCACAGCACGGCGGTGTCGACCTGGATCTGCCGCTCGCCGCCGAAGGCGGCCTCGGCGAGGTCGACGTCGACGCGGATCAGGGCGTCCTGGCCGCGCTGGGTGCGGCTGACCGGACCGCGCCCGCCGCCGCCGGCACCGCCCTGGCCGAAGAAGGCGTCCATGATGTCGGAGAAGCCGAAGCCCTGCCCGAAGCCGCCGCCGGGCCCGCCGGGCGCGCCGCCGCGGTCGTACTGCGCGCGCTTGTCGGGGTTGGACAGCGTCTCGTAGGCCTGGGACACCTCCTTGAACCTGTCCCCGGCGTCCGGGTCGGAGGTGACGTCGGGGTGGAGCTTGCGCGCCAGCTTGCGGTAGGCGCGCTTGATGTCCTCCGCCGAGGCGTCCCTGCTGACGCCGAGGACGTCGTAGTAGTCGCTCACGAGGTGCTCAGGTCTCCCGTCGGGGGGTGGTCGGGTGGGTCACTGGGACAGGATGCGCGAGACGTAGCGGGAGACCGCCCGCACCGCCGCCATCGTGGTCGGGTAGTCCATGCGGGTGGGGCCCAGCACGCCCAGGCGCGCCAGCACCTCGCCCTCGCCGTAGCCGCTGGTGACCACGGACGTCTCGGGCAGGCCGAGGTGGAGGTTCTCCGCCCCGATGCGCACGGCCAGGCCGCCGCGGTCGCCGCCGCCCTCCTCGGTCATCTCCTGCACCAGCCGCAGCAGCACGACGTGCTCCTCCAGCGCCTCCAGCACGCTGCCGAGGGAGGTGGACAGGTCGTGGGCGCCGGAGCGCACCAGGTTGGCGGTGCCGGCGATGACGACGCGCTCCTCCAGCCCGGCGCTGAGGCAGTCGCCCAGCGCGGCGACGACCTCGGCGGTCACCGCCATCTCACCGGGCGGGCTGGTCTGCACGACGGCGGTGAGCTCCTCGCGCGCCTGCTTGAGCCGCTTGCCGGCCACGGCGGCGTTGACGCGGTCGCGCAGCGCCGCGAGGGTGCCCGGCAGCGACTCGACGTCGGTGGCCGAGCGCACGTCGACGACGCGCTGCTCGACGCGGCCGGTGTCGGTGATGAGCACCAGCAGCGCGCTGCGGCCCCCGACGGGCACCACCTCCACGTGCCGCACCGCGGCGCGCGAGAGCGAGGGGTACTGCACGACGGCGGCCTGGCGGGTGATCTGCGCCAGCAGCCGCACGGTGCGGTCCACGACGTCGTCGAGGTCCACGGCGCCGTCGAGGAAGGCCTGGATGGCGCGGCGCTCGGCCGGCGACATGGGCTTGAGGTTGGCGAGGCGGTCCACGAACAGGCGGTAGCCCTTGTCGGTGGGGATGCGCCCGGCGCTGGTGTGCGGCTGGGCGATGTACCCCTCCTCCTCCAGCACCGCCATGTCGTTGCGGATGGTGGCCGGGGACACGCCGAGGCGGTGGCGCTCGACGAGGGCCCGGGACCCCACGGGCTCGTGGGTCGAGACGTAGTCCTCCACGATGGCGCGCAGCACCGCGAGCCTGCGGTCGTCGCTCACACCCCACCCCCTGCTCCCGTGCCCACCCGGCACCGTTCCTGGCACTCCCGGCGATCGAGTGCCAAGTCTAGGCCAGCGCGCCTCCACCGCGCGGCGCGCGGCCCTGGTTAGCGTGCCGCGGGTGAGTCCCCGGCGCCCGTCCACCGACCGCTACGGCAGCGACGTGCTGTCCGCGAACCCGCACCCGCAGCGGCCGGTGCACCGCGAGGAACCCGCGGTGCGCGGCCTCGTCGTGGAGGACGTGGAGACCGGCTGGGTCGGTGCGGTGGTGCGCGTGGAGAAGAGCGGCGGCGTGCACGTCGTGGTCCTGGAGGACGCGCGGGGCCGCACCCGCACGTTCCCGCTGGGCCCGGGCTTCTGGGTGGACGGGCAGCCGGTGCGGCTGGTCGCCCCCAGGGGTCCGGCCGCCCCGGCGGCACCCACCCGCACCGCCAGCGGCTCGGTGGCCGTGGCCGGCGCCCCGGCCCGCACCGCCCGCGCCTCGCGCATCCTCGTCGAGGGCCGCCACGACGCGGAGCTGGTGGAGAAGGTGTGGGGCGACGACCTGCGCGTGGAGGGCGTCGTGGTGGAGATGCTCGACGGCGTGGACGACCTGGACGCGGCGGTGCGCTCCTTCGCCCCGGGGCCGGGGCGGCGCATCGGGGTGCTCGTGGACCACCTGGTCGCCGGCAGCAAGGAGTCGCGCATCGTCGCGGCGGTCTCGAGGAGCCCGCACGTGCTCGTCGTGGGCCACCCGTTCATCGACGTCTGGCAGGCCGTGCGCCCGCAGCGCCTGGGCTGGCAGCGGTGGCCGAGCGTGCCGCGCGGTCAGTCCTGGAAGCACGGCATCCTCGCCGAGCTGGGCTGGCCGCACGCCACGCAGGCCGACGTCGCGCACGGCTGGAAGCGGATCCTCGGCACCGTGCGCACCTACGCCGACCTCGAGCCGGCGCTGCTCGGCCGGGTGGAGGAGCTGGTGGACTTCGTCACCGCGGACGCGGCGGACCGCTGAGGCGCCGGCCTCCTCCCCCCGTCGCACCCGGGACCACCCCGCGGGAGGACGACACCGGGCCCGAGCGCGCGGGAGGATCGACGCGGACCCGAACCCCGGCGACGCCCAGGAGGACACCGTGAGCGATCCGCACCAGCCACCCCGGCCCGACTTCACGAAGGACCCGCACGCCCCCGGCGCCGGCGGGGAGCAGGAGCCCGGCTGGCGGCCCGGCTGGCGCCCGGACTGGCAGCCGGAGCAGGAGGCCGCGCAGCAGCACGGTCAGCCGTGGCCGCACCAGCAGGGCCCGGGGCAGCCGCCGCACTGGCAGGAGAAGCCGCCCGTGTCCGTGCAGGACGAGCGCACCTGGAGCGTGCTGGCACACGTGGGCACCCTGCTCGTCTGGATCAGCCTGCCGGTGCTCGCCCCCCTGGTGGTCTTCCTCGTCTTCAAGGACCGCAGCCGCTTCGTGCGCGAGCACGCCGCCGAGGCGCTCAACGCGAGCATCTCGCTGTTCATCTACGAGGCGGTGCTCGGCCTGGTGATCGGCATCCTGGTGACCGTGACCTTCGGGCTGGCGCTCCCGCTGCTGATCGTCCCGGTCGCGGTGCTCCTCGCGGCGACCGTCTTCGGGATCCTGGCGGCCGTCGCGGCGAACTCCGGCCGCCCGTACCGCTACCCGCTGATCCTCCGCCTGGTCCGCTGAGGCCTCACGCCGCCAGCGCCCGCACCGCCGCCACCCGGTCGGCGAGCGCGGGCGCCTGCGGCACCAGGGCCACGGTGGTGACGCCGGCGCGCGCGTAGTCGTCCAGGCGCGCGCGCAGGCTCGCCGCCGGCCCCACCAGGCAGGTCGCCTCCAGGAAACCCGCCGGCACCGCGGCGGCGGCCTCGCGGTGCCGGCCGGCGAGGAAGTGCTCCTGCACCTCGTCGACGGCGTCGGAGAACCCCAGGCGGCGGGCGAGGGACGCGTAGAAGTTCTGCGAGCGCGAGCCCATCCCCCCCAGGTACAGGGCGACGTGCCGGCGCACCGGCGCCTCGGCCTGGCGGCGGGCCTCGCCCGTGGCGTCGGTGACCAGCACGGGCACGGACGCGCACACGTCGAAGTCCTGCACGGGCGGGGCGGTGCGGCGGGCGCGGCCGGCGGCCAGGGGCGCGAACTGCTCCGCCGCGGCCTCCGGGGACAGGAACACCGGCAGCCACCCGTCGGCGACCTCCCCGGCCAGCTCCACGTTGCGCGGGCCGACGGCGGCCAGGTAGACGGGGAGGTCCGGGCGGGGTGCGGGCAGCATCAGGTGCAGCGGCACGCCCGGGCCGTCCGGCAGCGGCAGGTGCACGTGCTCGCCGGCGAAGCGCACCGGCCGGCGCGACAGGACCTCGCGCACGACCGCGACGTGCTCGCGGGTGCGCGCCAGCGGAGCGGCGAACCGCTGCCCGTACCAGCCCTCGGAGACCTGCGGGCCCGAGACGCCCAGGCCGAGGCGGAACCTGCCGCCGGAGAGCGCGTCGAGGGTGGCGGCGGCCATCGCGGTGGCGGCGGGGGCGCGGGCGGGAACCTGCAGCACCGCTGAGCCCAGGGCGATGCGCGAGGTCTGCGCCGCCAGCCAGCCCAGGACGCTGACGGCGTCGGACCCGTACGCCTCGGCGACCCACGCGCTGTCGCAACCGGCGTCCTCCGCCGCGCGCACGAGCGCCAGGGTGTCCGCGGCCGCCGCCGCCGCGTTCCCGCCGGTCAGGTAACCGAGGTTCACTCCCAGGCGCACGCCGCGAACCTAGCCCACCGGCGCCGGTCGCCGCCCGTCGCGGGCTCCCGACCGGGAGAATCCCCGCGCTCTCCGGAAACCGATTCCTGGTCGCTGAGGGCGTGGACCGCTCCGCGCCCGCACCTCGCCCCGGGCGAGCACGACGGCAGCGTTCCGGAGCGCCCGACACCCGGAAACCGATTCCCGGCGACACTGGACCCGGCGGCGGAAACCGGTTACTTTCGATGGACGGGTGCTCCCCGGCCGACGAGGGCCGGAGGGGTTCTCGGCAGGCGCACCACCGCTGCACCCCCAGGACCCGCGGACCCGGTCGACGACGACCCCGCCGCCGCCCGAGACCGAGCGGGGACACCACCGACCCGGCACCACGAAGGGACAGGAAGTCGATGACGACACCGCCCCGCACCAGCACCCCCACGCCCCCGCAGGGCGGTCGGCACCTCGGCCGCCGCGCCTTCGGGCTGAGCGCCCTGGGCGCCGCTGCGCTCGCCGGCTGCGGCCGCTTCAGCAGCAGCGGCGGCGACAGCGGCGGCGACGGCGTCGAGCTGAGCTTCTCCTGGTGGGGCGACGCGAGCCGCGCCGAGGCCACCGAGGCGGCCGTCGCCACGTTCATGGAGAAGAACCCCGGCATCACCGTGCGCACGGACTACCAGGACTCCAGCCCCTACCAGGACAAGCTCGCCACCCGCGTGGCCGCCGGCGACGCCCCCGACGTCATGGCCGTGCCCAACCGGGCGCTGCGCGAGTACGCCGGTCGCGGCGCCCTGGCCGACCTGAACGCCGCCGGTGTGGACCTGTCCGCGGTCGACGACCGCGTCGTGGGCCTGGGCACGGTCGACGGCACCGTGTACGGCATCGCCGCCGGCCTGAACACCGTGGGCGTGGTGTTCCGCAAGCAGCACGTCCTGGACGCCGGCCTGCCCCTGCCCGACGGGGACACCTGGAGCTGGGAGGACTACGAGGAGATCAGCCGCGCCATCACGGAGAACACAGGCCGCGCCGTCTACGGCTCGGGGTACTCCATGGAGGCGGAGACCGGCAACATCATCTGGACCCGTCAGCAGGGTCAGGACTTCTACACCGCCGACGGCGGTCTGGGCGCCGACGCCGCCAGCATCGCGGCCTGGTACGCGATGAACGTCCGGTTCCGGGCCTCCGGCGCCCTGCCGCCGGCCGGGTACGTCGACGTCACCGGCAGCGGCGCCGAGCAGTCCTTCCTCGCGCAGGACAAGGTCGCCTCCCAGTTCATCCCCACGAACAACCTGGGGGCCTACAACCGCGCCTGCGGCGGGGACCTGGTCATGCTGCGCATGCCCGGGGAGACGACCGGCGTGCGCCGCGGCATGTCCGTGGACTGCTCGATGCTGTGGTCGGTGTCGGCGCAGTCCGAGCACCCCGCCGAGGCGGCGGCGCTGCTGGACTTCCTCGTCAACGACCCGGACGCCTACACCGAGATGATGACCACCCGAGGGGTCCCGCCGAACCCCGAGGTGACCGAGGCCGTCAAGGCGAAGATGTCCCCCGACGACCTGGCCGCCACCGAGTTCCTGCTGGCGCTGCAGCAGGAGGACCTGCCCCCCACGTACGTCTACCCCCGCGGGGCGACCGCCATGGCCAGCGAGATCAGCACCGTCGCCACGGAGATCGAGTTCGGCCGGATGACGCCGGAACAGGCGGCCGACGCCCTGGTCCGCGTCGGTCAGAGCGAGCTGAGCGCGTGATCGGCTCGAGGCCGGTCCCCCGGCGCGCGGCCCTGGCGGCCGGGGCGGGTGCGCTCGCGCTGACCGGCTGCGGGAGGTTCGGCGGCAGCGGTTCATCCACCGGCGGCGACGACGGCGAGGTCGAGCTGACCGTCATGGCCTGGGCCAGCGCGAGCCAGGCGCAGATGTACGAGTCGGCCTTCGCGACGTACCACGAGCAGAACCCCGGTGTCCGGGTGCGGCTGGAGTGGATGGACGTGTCCAGCTACCCGGACAAGCTGAACACGAAGTTCGCCGCCGGGAGCCCGCCGGACGTCACGTTCCTCGTGGGCCGGTGGCTCGGCGAGTACGCCTCGCGCGGCGTCCTCGCGGACCTCGGGGAGCACGGCGACGTCCTGCGGCTGGACGCCCTGCCGGACAGCTCGCTGGACGGCGCCCGGCTGGACGGGACGGTCTACGCCGTCCCCACCGGGACCACCACGCCGGGCCTGGTCTACAACCGCAGGGTCCTGGACGAGCTGGGGCTCACCGTGCCCGACGACCGCACCTGGACCTGGGACGACTTCCGCGAGTTCAACGCCGCCGTCACCCGGGCGAGCGGCGGCTCGACCTACGGCACCGGGTACAACATCCCCTGGACGCCCACCGTGGCCCTGTGGGCGGGCCAGCACGGCGAGGAGCTCTACACCGCCGATGGGCAGCTCGGCATGTCGGCCGGGACCCTCGCCGACTACTTCCAGATGACCGTGGACCTGCGCGCCGCCGGGGGCTACCCCCCGGCGGGACTGCTCGACGACCAGGGGCAGACCGTGGAGGACTCCGCCCTCGGCAGGGGCCTGGTCGCCTCGCAGTCGATCCCCGCGAACGTGTTCGCCGACCACAACACCACGCTCGACGGGGTGCTCCAGCTCGTCCGCTTCCCCGGCGAGTCGCCCACCCCCGGCTACCAGGTCACCCCGACGCTGCTGTGGGCGCAGGCCGCCGCATCGAAGCACCCGGCGGAGGCCGCGGCGTTGATCGACTACCTCACCAACGACCCGGCGTCCTTCACCGCGCGCTCGGCCCTGCTCGGCGTGCCGGTCAACCCCCAGGTCGCCGCCGCCGTCGGCGAGACGCTGCCGGAGGACGGCAAGACCTTCGTGGACTTCCTGGTGCGGTTGCAGGAGGAGGACCTGCCGCCGTACCACCTCGAACCCGCCGGCGCCGGGGAGATCGCCGACAACCTGGTGAGCATCGGCACCGAGGTCGAGTTCGGCCGGATGACGCCGCAGCAGGCCGGCGAGAAGTTCGTGGCCGACGCGCGTGCGAGCCTCGAGCGGGCCGCCTCGTGAGCACCACGGCCACCGGCACCGCACCCGGCGCCCTGCAGGTCCGGGGCACGACGCGCCCGGCGCGCGAGCGACGCGGCGGTGCCGCGGCGGCCGAGGAGCGCGCCGCCTACGTGTTCCTGGCCCCCTGGCTGGTCGGCCTGCTGTTCACGGTGATCCCCTTCGGGGTGTCGCTGTGGCTGGCCTTCACCGACTACAACCTGCTGCAGTCGCCGAACTGGATCGGGACCGAGAACTTCTCCCGGCTGGCGGAGGACCCCAAGGTAGCCACGTCGACGCGGGTGACGTTGGTCTACACCTTCGTCTCCGTCCCCGTCTCGCTGGTCAGCGCGCTCGCCGTGGCGATGCTGCTCAACAAGGGCGTCCGGGGCCTGAAGTTCTACCGGTCGGTGTTCTACCTGCCGTCCCTGATCGGCACGAGCGTCGCCATCGTCATGCTGTGGCGCTCCATCTTCGGCCACGACGGCATCGTCAACCGGTTCCTGGGGTTCTTCGGCATCGCCGGCCCCGGGTGGGTCACCGACCCGGACTGGGCGCTGCTCACGCTGGTCACCCTCAGCGTGTGGAGCTTCGGCGCGTCCATGGTCATCTTCCTCGCCGGGCTGCGGCAGATCCCCGTCATGTACTACGAGGCGGCGTCCGTCGACGGGGCCGGCTGGTGGCGTCAGCTGCGGTCGATCACGCTTCCGCTGCTGAGCCCGGTCATCTTCTTCAACCTCGTGCTCGGCCTCATCGGGTCCCTGCAGACGTTCACGCAGGGCTTCGTCTTCTCGGGCGGCTCGGGGGGCCCGGCGGAGTCCACCCTCTTCTACAACCTGTACCTGTACCAGCAGGGTTTCCAGCGCTTCGACATGGGCTACGCCAGCGCCCTGGCGTGGGTCATGTTCGTCGTGATCGCGTTCTTCACCGCCCTCAACTTCCTCGTCTCCAAGTACTGGGTGTTCTACGATGACTGAGCCCGCAGCCCCCGTGAAGACCTCCACCCGGGTGGGCGGCACGGCCGCCGCGCCCCCCACGTCCCCGGCGGCGCCCGTCTCGCAGGTCCGGCGCACCTCCGCCTTCGCGCGCTCGGCCGCCTCCCGGCTGCGCGGCGTGGACACGTACCAGGAGGAGCTGACCGGCAGCGCCCGCAGCCGGTTCCTGCGCCACGTCGTGCTGGCGGGCGTCGGCATCGTCATGCTCTACCCGCTGCTGTGGATGCTCTCGGCCTCGTTCAAACCCAGCGCGCGGGTCTTCGCCGACTCCGGGCTGATCCCGTCCGACGTGCAGGTCGGCAACTACGCGGCCGGGTGGAGCGCGCTGGAGCACCCCTTCGAGCTGTACCTGGTCAACTCCCTCATCCTGGCCGTGCTGAACATCGCGGGGAACCTGCTGTCGTGCTCGATGGCGGCGTACGCCTTCGCCCGCCTGCGGTTCCGCGGACGCAAGCTCTGGTTCGCCGCCATGCTGGGCACGATGCTGCTGCCGGCGCACGTGGTGCTCATCCCGCAGTACGTCATCTTCGCCAAGCTCGGGTGGGTCAACACCTACCTGCCCCTCACGGTGCCGGCGTTCCTGGCGACGAACGCGTTCTACGTCTTCCTGCTGGTGCAGTTCATGCGCGCCCTGCCCATGGAGCTGCAGGACGCCGCGAAGATCGACGGATGCGGCCCCTACCGCACGTACCTCAGCGTGATCATGCCGCTGACCGTGCCGGCCATGGCCACGGTGGCGATCTTCACGTTCATCTCCAGCTGGAACGACTTCTTCGGGCCGTTGCTCTACCTGACCGACTCGGACCTGTTCACCGTGCCGCTGGCCCTGCGGCAGTTCATGTCCGCCGAGGGCGCCAGCGACTGGGGGCCGATGTTCTCGATGTCGGTCGTCTCCCTGCTGCCGGTCGTGGCGTTCTTCTTCATCGGCCAGCGCTACCTGCTCAACGGGATCTCGACGACGGGGATGAAGTGACCACCACCTCACCGGGCACCGCGCCCAGCACCGCACCCAGCACCGCCGGCACCGGCGACGAGCTCGCGCGGCACCGCAGGCGGTACGCCGTCGTCGGCACCGGTGGCCGCTCGCAGATGTACCTCGACGCCCTGACCGGCACCCACGCCGACGTCGGGCAGGTCGTGGCCCTCGTCGACACCAACGAGGTCCGCATGTCCTACTACGACGAGCACCTGGCCGGCCGCGGTGTCACCGTGCCGCCGCGCCACTGCACCCCGGAGGGTTTCGCCGACCTGCTCGCCTCCGGCGACGTCGACGCGGTCGTGGTCACCAGCCCGGACGTCACGCACGCCGCCTACGTGGTCGCCGCCCTGGACGCCGGGGTGGACGTGGTGTGCGAGAAGCCCCTGACCATCGACGCCGAGGGCCTGCGGGACATCGTCGCGGCGGCGCAGCGCTCCACCGCCCGGCTCGTGGTGACGTTCAACTACCGCTACTCCCCCCGCAACTCCCTGGCGCGCCGGCTGATCCAGGACGGCGAGATCGGCCAGGTCACCTCGGTCCACTTCGAGTGGTGCCTGGACACCGTCCACGGCGCGGACTACTTCCGCCGCTGGCACCGCGACAAGCGCAACTCCGGTGGTCTGCTGGTGCACAAGTCCACCCACCACTTCGACCTGGTGAACTGGTGGCTCGCGGACGTCCCCGAGACCGTGTTCGCGCTCGGCGGGCTGCGCTTCTACGGGCGCGAGAACGCCGAGCGCCGCGGCCTCGGGGATCGCCCCGGCCTGGGTCGCGACGGCGTCGGCACCGGCGACCCGTTCGTGCTGGACCTGGCCGCCGACGAGCGGATGCGCAGGCTGTTCCTGGAGGGCGAGCGCGTCGACGGCTACCACCGCGACCGCGACGTCTTCTCCGACGGCATCACCGCCGAGGACAACCTCACGCTCGCCGTGGGGTACGCGCGCGGCACGTCGATGGCCTACACGCTGACGGCCCACGCCCCCTGGGAGGGCTACCGCGTCGCGTTCAACGGCACCCGGGGCCGGCTGGAGCTGGAGGTCGTCGAGCGCAGCCACGTCAGCGCCGAGGCCGTCACCTCCGGCGGCCCGCTGGGCAAGGACCGGCCGGTCGTGGACCCCAGCGCCCAGCCCGACGAGGCGACCCTGGCGGCGCAGTCGCTGCGCCCGTGGGGTTCGCGCCTGCTGCTGCAGCGGCACTGGGAGGCACCCGTGCAGGTGCCGATCCCCGAGGGTGCCGGCGCCCACGGCGGCGGCGACGCGATGCTCCTGGACGACGTGCTGCGCGGGCCCGGCGAGGACCCCCTGCGGCGGCAGGCCGGGTACCTCGACGGGGTGCGCAGCGTCCTGGTCGGGGTGGCGGGGAACCTGTCCCTGGAGACGGGGGACGCGGTGCGCCTGTCCGGTTTCGGCCTGCCGCTGGACGAGGCCGGCGGCCGGTGAACGGCGGGTACGAGCTCGTCGTCGTCCTGGGCCAGTCCAACGCGAGCGGCACCAACACGGACTTCGAGCCGGACGGCCGGGACGCGCGCGACCCGCGCATCGAGGTGTTCGCGGCGACCGGACCGGACGCGGGGCGCATCGTGCCGGCGCGCGAGCCGCTGGCCCCGCTGCTGCACCACCCGCCCGGCGGGATGGGCCCGGGTGGCCCGTTCGCGGCGCTGCTGCTCGCGACCCTGCCGCCGCAGCGCCGCGTCCTGCTCGTGCCGGCCGCCGTGGGCGGCACCGGGTTCCGCGCCCACGGCAGCCACCCCGGGGTGTGGAAGGTCGGCCTGCACCTGCCGGGCGTGCCGAACCTGTTCGAGGAGGCCGTGGCGCACGTGGGCGCGGCGCTGCGCGCGGCCGGGCCGGGCAGCCGCGTCGCGGCGGTGCTGTGGCACCAGGGCGAGACCGACGGCGGGCGCGGCCGCACGGAGCGGGAGTACGCCGCCGACCTGGACGAGCTGATCGCGCGGTTCCGCGAGCGGGTCCCCACGGCACCGGACGCGCCGTTCCTCGTGGGGCAGTTGCCGGCCGAGCGGCTGGCCGCGCACCCCGGGCACGCCGGGGTGGCGGCTGCGCTGGCCGGGACCCCCCACCGGGTGCCGGGGACGGGTTTCGCGCCCGCTCCCCCGCCCGGTCACGTCCACGACGTGACCACCCACCTGGACGCGCAGGGGCAGCGGCTGCTGGGTGCGGCGTACTTCGAGGCGTACCTGGGGGCGCGCGGGCGCTCGCCCGTCCCGGTGGCGGCCTCAGCTGCGCAGGAGCCCGAGCACGCGCAACCGTGAGGCGACGAGGCCGGCGACGGCCCGGGCCCCGGCCGCGGACAGGTGCGTGTCGTCGCGCTCGCCGTCGGGGAACCCGGGCCACCGGCCCGGTTCGAGCCACAGGAACGACGCCTTGCTGCCCTCGGCGCCCTGCTGCTGCCACAGGGCCCGGCTCGCCGCGGTGAGGTCCACCAGCGCGACGCCGTCCCGCGCGGCGAGCGCCCGCACGGCCGAGGGGTAGCCGCCGTGGGTGGAGCGGGCCCGGCCGCGCTCGTCGAAGCACCGGCGTTCCACGGGGGTCAGCAGGACCGGGGTGGCGCCCCGCGCGCGGGCCCCGACGACCGCCCGGCGCAGGTTGGCCGGGTAGGCGCGGTGCACGTCGGCGAAACGCTCCCCCTCCTTGGGGTCGTTGTGCCCGAACTGCACGAGCAGCAGGTCCCCGGGCAGCAACCGTGCCAGCGCGTCGTCGAGCGCACCGGACTCGAGGAAGCTGCGGCTGCTCGCCCCGGAGACCGCCAGGTCCAGCACCTCGGTGCCGGTGAGCTCGTGCAGGACCTGGCCCCACCCGGTGCGCGGGGCGCGCTCGGGCGGGTACTCCGAGGCGGTGGAGTCGGAGACGACGACGATCCGCCCGGTCGGGGCCGGGGGCCCGTCCCACCCGGCGAGCCACTCGCCGGGGGTCGCGCCGGCCGTCCCGGGGATCCCCGGCCGGCCGGGCGCAGCTCCGGGGCCGGTGCTGCCGCGCTCGCCGAACCGGGCCTCGCGCCAGCTGAAACCGCCCATGTCGTCCCAGGCGTCGGGGGCGACGTGCTCGCCGAGGTGGCAGTCGACGAACCACGCCTGCCCCACCGCGTCGGGTTTGCCGCCGGGGTGCCACGGCCGGCCGAGCCGCACGCTGCCCGGTTCCAGACCGGGCCCGGTCAGCCGCACGCCGGAGAACAGGAACCCGCGGGGGTTCTCCCGCGCGGTGCTGGGTGCGCTGATCCAGCCGGGCCCGGTGCTGCGCACCTCCCCGCCCTCGACCACGGCGGTGGCCCGGCCGTACACGAAGTCCACGTCACCGGTGATCAGGCAGTCGCGCAGGTGCACGTGCCGCACGTCGGACCACCCCGGCGCGTCCAGCAGCAGGGTGTCCTGCCGGCCGAGGAGGTGGCAGCGCTCGATGCGGACGCGGTCGCCCAGGGTGCGCAGCGCGATCGCCTGCGAGTCCGGCAGCCCGGGGTTCGCGAACCGGTCGAAGGCGTTCTCCACCGTCAGGTCCGCCAGCGTCACGTCGTCGGCGGCCACGGTCACGGTGGCGCACGCCTGCCCGTGCGGCAGCCCGGTGCGGTCCCGGTCGCCCTGGCGCAGGTCGAAGGTGACGACCACGTCCTCGGCCCGGCCGGTGGACGAGCGGATCGTCAGCGGTGCGCGGCGCGGCTCGATGCGCAGGTGCTCGACGTACCGGCCGGGCCGCACGACGATCTCGGTGGCGTCCGGGTCGGCGAGCGCGGTCGCGATGTCCGGGAGGAGGTCGGCGTCGTCGCCGACCGTGAGGGTGGAGGGCACGCAGGCACTCTAGTAACCGGTTTCTCGCATCCGCACCCCCTGCCGTCCCCGCAACCGGTGGCCGCGCCCCGACGGGGACCGGTCAGCAGGAACCGCCGCCGTCGCCCCCGGAGGATCCGCCCCCGTCGGCGGACCCGCCCCAGGAGCCGCCGTCGCCGCACGAGTCGCCGGAACCGCCGGAACCGGGCCAGCCGCCGTCCGCGGGACCGGCGACGGCGCTGGGCAGGAAGGCGCCACCGGCCCGCGCCCGGCCGCCCCGCCCGTTGTCGGCCCCTCCCGGCCCACGCACCAGCCGCACCACGACGGCGACGAGGATCCCGACGACCACGAGCCCGAAGACCACGGGGAACAGCGAGAAGACCACCAGGAACAGCCCGGGTTCCACCGCGAGACCTCCTCCGCGCGGCGCGCTGCCGCGGTGCGACGACGCTACCGCCCCGGTCGGCGCGGCGTGGGCGGGTCCCGGCGGGTCGCGGTGCCTCGGCCCCGGGGGCGGCTTCAGCCGCCCAGGAGACGGTGGACGACGGCGTCGGCGAGCAGGCGCCCGCGGCGGGTGAGCGCGACCCGCCCTCCGGGAACGGGTTCCAGCAGGCCGTCGAGCAGCAGCTGCGCCGCCGCCGGGCGCGCACCCCACCACGCGGGGTCGAACCCCTCCGCCAGCCGCGAGCGCAGCAGGACGTCCTCGGTGCGCCGGTCCTCCTGGGAGAGCACCTCCCGGGCGTGCGCGGGGCTCTGCCCGCTGCCCAGGCGGCCGGCGTAGGCGCTGGGGTGCTTGACGTTCCACCAGCGCACCCCGCCGACGTGGCTGTGCGCACCCGGGCCGACGCCCCACCAGTCGCCGCCGCGCCAGTAGGCCAGGTTGTGCCGGCAGGCGGACTCCGGCTTCCTGGCCCAGTTGCTCACCTCGTACCAGGAGAACCCCGCGGCGCTCAGCGCGTCGTCGACGACCTCGTACTTGTCGGCCTCGTCGTCGTCCTCGGGCGCCGGGACCTCCCCGCGGCGGATGCGCGCGGCCAGCCGGGTGCCCTCCTCCACGATGAGCGCGTACGCCGAGACGTGGTCCGGCTCGCACGCCAGCGCCTCGTCCAGGCTGCGGCGCAGGTCGTCCGTGGACTCCCCCGGCGTGCCGTAGATGAGGTCCAGGCTGACGTCCAGGCCGGCCTCGCGCGCCCAGCGCACCGCCTCGGGCACGCGGCGCGGGTCGTGGGTGCGGTCCAGCACCGCCAGCACGTGCGGCACCGCCGACTGCACGCCGAAGGAGACGCGGGTGAACCCGGCCGCGGCCAGCGTCGCCAGCGCCTCGGGGGTCACCGAGTCGGGGTTGGCCTCGGTGGTGACCTCCGCACCCGGCTCCAGGCCGAAGCGCTCGCGCACCGCGCCGAGCATCGCCGCGAGGTCGCCGGCCGGCAGCAGGGTGGGCGTGCCGCCGCCGAAGAACACCGTGGACGCCGGGCGGGCGGCCGCGCCCAGCACGCGGGCGGCCAGGTCGACCTCGGCGGCGGCGGTGGCGGCGTAGGCGGCCTGCGAGCCGCCACCGCCCAGCTCGGTGGCGGTGTACGTGTTGAAGTCGCAGTAGCCGCAGCGCACCGCGCAGAACGGCACGTGCAGGTACACCCCGAAGGTGCGCTCGGCGGCACCGGCCAGGGCGGTGGGGGGCAGGGCGCCGTCGGTCGGGACGGCCTCGCCGTCGGGCAGGGAGCTCGGCACCCCTCCAGTGTCACCCGGCGCACGCACCGCCCCGGACGCCCGCCGGGGTGCGGTGCGGTGCGCGCGGTCCCACCATGTGCCCATGTCCGGCAACGACGTCAAGGAGACCGCCCGCCAGGGGGAACGCTTCGCCGAGCGCCACGAGACCACCGTGAAGCGGGTGGGCCGCGTCGGCGTGCTCGCCGAGGGGGTCGTGTACCTGCTGGTGGCGTGGCTGGCGCTGCAGATCGCGTTCGGCACCGCGCCCGCCCAGGCCGACACCTCCGGCGCGATGTCCCGCATCGCGGCCCAGCCGTTCGGCCAGGTGCTGCTGGCCCTGCTGACGCTCGGCTTCGCCGCGATGGTCGTCTGGCAGGTCTTCGCCGCGGTGGCCGCCGACGGGGCCGCGGACCGCGTCAAGGCCGTCGTCAAGGCCGTGGTGGCCGCGGTGCTGGGCGTGACCAGCGCCCGGTTCCTGTTCGGCGGCGGCACCTCGAGCGGGCAGCAGCAGCAGACGCTGACGCAGCGGGTGCTGGAGGCCCCGGGCGGGGCGGTGCTCGTCGTGGTGGTCGGCCTGGTGGTCGCCGGCGTCGGCGTCGGGCTGGCGGTGCGCGGGCTGATGAAGAAGTTCGAGGACAAGGTCGAGGGCTCCCTCTCCCCCGCCCTGACGGCGCTGGGCGTGGCGGGCTGGGTGGCGCGCGGCGTCGCGTTCGGCGTCCTCGGCGTGCTGGTGGTGCTGTCCGCGAACGGCGACACCGCCAAGTCGCGCGGTCTGGACGCCGCGTTCCACGAGATCGCCCAGCAGCCGTACGGGCGCGTGCTGCTGACGGTCGTGGCGCTGGGCCTGGCGGCCTACGCCCTGTTCGAACTGCTCACGGCGCGGCGCCGCCGCCGCGCCTGAACCGTCCGGGCGGCCGGGCGGCGCGCAGGTAGCGTTCCCGGCGTGACGCAGCCGACGAGCACCCCGCGGGTCCTGCCGGGCGAGGACGAGCCGTGGGCGCTCTCGCTCGTGGCGCGCGTGGAGCGCGATCCGCTCCCGGCGCACACCGACCTCCTGGTGGCCGCCGCCCGCGCCGTGGTGCTGCTGCTGGCCGACGAGCGCACCACCGCTGCGGGCGGGGAGTTCCACGACGCGGTCGCCGCCTGGCGCGGACGGCGGATCCGCAAGATCACCCGCCGGGCGCGCGGGGTGCGGTGGGAGCGCACCGCGGAACTGCCGCACGTGCAGGCGCGCAGCGGGGACGCGGTGGTGCGCGCGTTCGCCCCGCACCCGCGCGAGGAGGTGCCCGCGCTGCTCAGACCGCTGCAGGTCGGTGGGCTGGACCTGCCCGACCCCGAGGGCACGAGCGCGCCGGCCGCCGCGCCCGGCGTGCTGACGATCCGGCTGCACCCCGGGGTGCGGATGACGACCGGCAAGGCCGCCGCCCAGGTCGGGCACGCCGCGCAGCTCGCCTGGGAACGGTCGCCGGCGCTGCTCACCTCTGCGTGGGCGGCCGGGGGTTTCCGGGTGCGGGTGCTGACCGGGGCACCGGTGCTGCCCGCGGGTGAGCGCGTCGACGTGCGTGACGGGGGGTTCACCGAGGTGGCCCCGGGGACCGTCACCGCCAGCGCGGGCTTCGAGGACTGACCTCCCGCGGCGCCGGGCGCCGGTGGGAACAGCACGACCCCCGCACCGGAACGGTGCGGGGGTCGTGCCGGGCCGGTCGCGTCAGGGACGCGTGACCGAACTGGTCAGAGACGCGTGACCTGGCTGGCCTGCGGGCCCTTGGCGCCCTGCGTCACGGTGTACTCGACGCGGTCGTTCTCGTCGAGGCTGCGGAAACCGCTGCCCGTGATCTCGCTGAAGTGGACGAACACGTCGGCCGAGCCGTCCTCGGGGGCGATGAAGCCGAAGCCCTTCTCGCCGTTGAACCACTTGACAGTTCCCTGAGCCATGAGGCCTCCTCAGGTACGACGCCCTGCGAACAGAGCTAGCCGCCGAGGGGCTGACCTGATTGGAAAGCTGTACGACCCTCGGAAACGATCCCCGGGGCGTGTGAAGCACATCGAGAACAGCGACTGGTGAAGACCTTAGCACCCCGCCGACCGGTGCCCGTCGAGGCGGTGGGCGCCGGCGCACGAAGTGCCACCGGAGGCTCCCTGTCCCACGCTGGTGCCGTGGAACTCCCGATCGGACGCACAGAGACCATCGACGTCGCCGGGCGCTCGCGGAACGTGTGGCGCGCCGGGGACTCCGGCCCCCTGGTGCTGCTCGTGCACGGCATCCCCACCAACCACACCCTGTGGTGGGACGTCGTGCCGCGCCTGCACGAGCACGCCCGCGTGGTGGCCGTGGACATGCTCGGCTACGGCGGCTCCCCCGCCCCGGCGGGCACCGGGGTCGACATCGCGTCGCAGGCCTCGGCCCTGCTGGACCTGCTGGACACCCTCGGCGAGGAGCGCGCCGTCGTGGTCGGGCACGACCTGGGCGGTGGCGTCACGCAGATCCTGGCGACCACGGCGCCGCAGCGCGTGGCGGGAGCCGTGGTCGTCGACGGCGTCTGCTACGACGGCTGGCCCGTGCCCGGCATCAAGGCCCTCAAGCTCGCCTGGCCGGTGCTCGAGCGCCTGCCGGCCGGTGCCCTGGAGAAGGTGCTGCGCACCGCGCTGCGGCCGCTGTTCACCCACCAGGACCGCGCCGGGCAGGCGGTGGACCGCTTCGTCGCCCCGTGGCTGGAACCCGGCGGCGGCCACCGCCTGGCACGGCACCTGCGGGCGGCGGACTCCGTCTACACCCAGGCCGTGGCGCCGTTCCTGCCGCGCCTGGACCTGCCGCTGGAAGTGGTCTGGGGCATGCGCGACAGGCAGATGAAACCCCGCTACGGCGAGCGCCTGGCCCGCGACGTGCCCGGCGCGAACCTGACCCGCGTGGACGACGCGAACCACTTCGTGCCGGTGGACCGGCCCGACGTCGTCGCCGACGCGGTGCTGCGCGTGCTGCAGCGCGCCGGGGTCGCCTCCCAGGGCGGCTGAGCACTCGCGGGGCCGGCGCGAACCGCGCCGGCCCCGCTCCTGCTACTTCTTCGCCTTGTCCTTGGCCTTGTCGCCGGCGGCGTCGGAGGACAGCGCGGCGATGAACGCCTCCTGGGGGACCTCGACGCGCCCCACCATCTTCATGCGCTTCTTGCCCTCCTTCTGCTTCTCCAGCAGCTTGCGCTTGCGGGTGATGTCACCGCCGTAGCACTTGGCCAGGACGTCCTTGCGGATCGCGCGGACGTTCTCGCGCGCGATGATCCGCGCACCCACCGCCGCCTGGATCGGCACCTCGAACTGCTGCCGCGGGATGAGGTCCTTGAGCTTGCCGGCCATCATCACGCCGTAGGAGTACGCCTTGTCCTTGTGCACGATCGCGCTGAACGCGTCGACCTGCTCCCCCTGCAGCAGGACGTCCACCTTGACCAGGTCCGCGACCTGGTCGCCGTCCACGTCGTAGTCCAGGGAGGCGTACCCGCGGGTGCGGGACTTCAGCTGGTCGAAGAAGTCGAACACGATCTCGGCCAGCGGCAGGCGGTAGCGCATCTCCACGCGCTCCTCGGACAGGTAGTCCATGCCCTGCAGCTCGCCGCGGCGCTGCTGGCACAGCTCCATGATGGCGCCGATGAACTCGGCCGGCGCGAGCACCGTCGCCTTGACGACGGGCTCGCGGATCTCGGACACCTTGCCTTCGGGGAACTCCGAGGGGTTGGTGACGGTGACGACCTTCCGGTCCTCCATCGTCACCTCGTACACCACGCTGGGCGCGGTGGAGATGAGGTCGAGGTTGAACTCCCGCTCCAGCCGCTCGCGGACGATCTCCAGGTGCAGCAGGCCCAGGAACCCGATGCGGAAACCGAACCCGAGCGCGGCGGACGTCTCCGGCTCGTACGACAGCGCGGCGTCGTTGAGCTTGAGCTTGTCCAGGGCCTCGCGCAGCGCGGGGTAGTCCGAGGCGTCGATCGGGTACAGGCCCGAGTAGACCATCGGCTTGGGGTCGCGGTAACCGCCCAGCGCCTGCGTCGACGGCTTCGCCGCGTTGGTGACGGTATCGCCGACCTTGGACTGGCGCACGTCCTTCACGCCGGTGATGAGGTAACCGACCTCGCCGACGCCCAGGCCCTTCGACGGCGCGGGTTCCGGGGAGCTCACCCCGATCTCCAGCAGCTCGTGCGTGGCCCGCGTCGACATCATCGCGATGCGCTCGCGCGGGGAGAGGTGGCCGTCGATCACCCGGACGTAGGTGACGACACCGCGGTAGGTGTCGTAGACGGAGTCGAAGATCATCGCGCGGGCCGGGGCGTCCGGGTCGCCCACCGGCGCGGGGACCTGCTTGACGATCTCGTCGAGCAGCGGCTCGACGCCCGCGCCCGTCTTGCCCGAGACGCGCAGGCAGTCCTCCGGCTGGCAGCCGATGAGGCCGGCCAGCTCCTCGGCGAACTTCTCCGGCTGCGCCGCCGGCAGGTCGATCTTGTTCAGCACCGGGATGATCGTGAGGTCGTTCTCCATGGCGAGGTAGAGGTTCGCCAGGGTCTGCGCCTCGATGCCCTGCGCGGCGTCCACGAGCAGCACCGCGCCCTCGCACGCCGCCAGCGAGCGCGAGACCTCGTAGGTGAAGTCCACGTGCCCGGGGGTGTCGATCATGTTCAGGGCGTAGTCGGTACCGCCCAGGCCCCAGGGCATGCGCACGGCCTGCGACTTGATGGTGATGCCGCGCTCGCGCTCGATGTCCATGCGGTCCAGGTACTGCGCGCGCATCGCCCGCGCGTCCACGACCCCGGTCAGCTGCAGCATCCGGTCGGCCAGCGTCGACTTGCCGTGGTCGATGTGGGCGATGATGCAGAAGTTGCGCAGCAGCTCCGGCGGCGTGGAAGCGGGAGCCGGAGCGTTCGCGGCCATCGGGGACACGGGCGGGGTGCACCTCTCGTCGGCACGGTCGTGGACCCCCATCGTCGCACGCGGCCGCTGGAGCGGTCCCCGGGAACCGGTGGGGCCGGGGCCGCGTCACAGCCGCACGGTCACGGCGACCGCACCTCAGGAGGCCCCCGTGCGCACTGGACCCACCACCTCCCGCTCCCCCCTCGACGTCCCCCCGGCCGTCCCGGCGGCCGGCTGCCTGCGCGCGGGCCCGGCGGCGTGGCGCCGGGCGCTGCCGGCCGTGCTCCTCGCCGCCGTGCTCGCGGCCTGCACCGGGTCCGGTGCCGGGTCCGAGGCGTCCTCCGACGACTCCGCCGGTGCCGGCGGCCCCGTGGCAGCGGAGGCGGCCGCCGGGGACGAGGCCGCTGCCGCGCAGGACGCGGCGGGCGCGGTCCCGGCCGGGCTCGCCGGCACCGGGCTCGCCGACGACGTCACCGGGCGTTCCGTGGTCTCCACCGCCGCCCTGGCGGTCACCGTGGACGACCCGGCGACGGCCGCGGACCGGGTCGCGGACCTCACCCGCGCCGCCGGCGGGTTCGTCGCCGCCGGCAGCACCGGCGGGGGCACCGGCCCCGCGCAGGCGCACCTGACGCTGCGGGTGCCCGCCGAGCGCCTGGAGCAGGTGCTCGACGAGGTGGCGGCCCTGGGACGGCAGGTGGAGCGCAGCACCACCGCCACCGACGTCACCGCCGAGGTCGCCGACGTCGACAGCCGCGCCACCTCCGCGCGCGCCGTGCTCGCCGCGTTCCGCGACCGCCTGCCGCAGGCCGGCAGCGTCGCCGACGTGCTCGCCGTGGAGGGGGAGATCGCCCGCCGGCAGGCGGACCTGGACGCCCTGCTGGCGCGGCAGCGGGTCCTGGCCGACCGGGTCGCCCTGGCGAGCGTGGAGGTCTCCCTCTCGCGCGCGGCGCCGGCGACGGCCACCGCACAGGGGCCCGGTGGCTTCACCGGGGGCCTGGCCACCGGCTGGGCGGCGCTGCTGGGGGTGCTGCGGGCGGCCGCCGTCGTCCTCGGCGTCGTGCTGCCGTTCGCGGTGCCGCTGGCGGCCGCGGCCGTGCCGCTCGTGCTGCTGCACCGCCGGCGCCCCCGGACCGCGACGCCCCCGGCGACGCAGGGCTGAGGCGACGCAGGGGTGGTGCTCAGCGCGCCCGCTCCCCGGTCCGGCCGTACAGCCGGGTCAGCGGGGAGGCGCTGACCCCGAACGCCACCACGCTGACGGCCACCGCCAGCGTGCCCGCCGCGAAGACGCGGGGGTCCTGCACCCCCCGGTGCAGGCTGTGCGCGAGGTAGAACAGCGCGCTGACGCCCATCGGGCCGAACCAGCCGGCGAACAGCGCGTCGCGCCCGCGCAGACCCAGCGGGCGCGAGAGCGCCAGCACCACCGGCAGCCGGCGCACCAGGAGCACCAGCGCGGCGAACGCGAGCGCCCCGGGCCCCAGGTCCAACCAGCCGCCCCAGGGCAGCACCGCCCCCAGCAGCAGGAACAGCGGCAGCACCGCGTAGCGGTTGACGGCCTCGTCGACGGCGTCCTGCGGGCTGCGGTCGCTGTCCGGCACCAGCCGGTTGTACGCCAGCCCCGCGACGAACGCGGCCAGCACCCCGTCACCGCCCAGCACCCGCGCCACCCCCAGCACCGCCACGGCCAGCAGCAGCGTGAACACCAGGCGAGGCCCGTCCCCCAGGGCCTGCCGCCCGGAGGCCAGGCGCAGCCCGCGCCCGGCCATCCAGCCGGCCGCCAGCCCCACGGCGGTGCCGACCAGCACCTCCTGCAGCAGGCCCGCCACGGCGCTGCCCGCGCTCTCCTGCGGCAGCACCGCCGCCAGCGCCAGGGCCACCAGCGGCAGGGCCAGGCCGTCGTTGGCGCCGCTCTCCACCGTCAGCACCTGCCGCAGCCGGGCGGGGAGGGTGGACTCGGCCAGGTCCCCGGAGACCACGGACGCCGCCAGCACCGGGTCGGTCGGGCACAGGCACGCCCCCACCAGCAGCGCGGCCGCCAGCGGCAGGCCCGTCAGCAGCGCCGCAGCACCACCCAGGAGCGCGGACAGCGGCATCACCACGGCCAGCAGGAGCAGGGCCGGGCGCACCAGCGCCCGCAGCTCGTGCGCCGGGAAGCGCAGCGCCGCCGCCGTCACCGACCACGCCAGCAGCAGCCGCGAGCCCTCCAGCAGCAGCAGGTCCCGCCGCTCGGCGGGAAGGTCCACCACCCCGAGCAGGTGCGGGCCGAGGGCGACGCCGAGCAGCAGCGCCACGAGCGGCTCGCTCAGCGGCCACCGGCGCACGCGGCGGCTGGCCAGCGCCAGCACCACGCCGCTCGTGCCCAGGACGGCGTAGGTCAGGTGGAGGTGGTGCACGGGATCTCCTGCGGTGCGCGCCTCCGGTGCGGTCGGGGTGCGCGTCGGGGCCGGACGTCGGAGTGGACCATGCCGCAGCGCTCGCCGGCGCGCGAGCGCAGCCGGGCACCCCGGCACCTCGGCGCCCGTTCGGGAGTCGGGCGGGGACCGCACCCCCTGCTACCCTGGACGACGCCTTCGCCTCCTCGTGCGGAGGTCACGGCCGATCACCCTCACCCCCGGTACCCCACGCCGGAGTCCAGGTGCCCCGGCCGCCCTCTGACACCGATCAGCTCGACCGCAAGGAGACGGAACGCCCCGTGGCGAACATCAAGTCCCAGAAGAAGCGCATCCTCACGGCCGAGAAGGCGCGCGTGCGCAACAAGGCCGTGAAGTCGGAGCTGCGCACCGCCGTGCGCGCCTTCCGCGAGGCCGTCGCCGCCGGTGACGCCGAGAAGACCGCCGCCGCCCTGAAGCACGCGAGCCGCAAGCTGGACAAGGCCGCCAGCAAGGGCGTGATCCACAAGAACCAGGCGGCCAACCGCAAGTCGGCCATCGCCAAGATCGCCACCAAGGCCTGAGCTCCGGCTCACCCGTCAGGGCCGGTCCCCACCAGGGGGCCGGCCCTGCGTCGTCCCCGGGCCCCCCGCGCGACGCGCTCAGCGCTCGCGGGCGGCCGCCGTGACCCGCACGGCGCGCTCCACGGCGAACGCCCCGTCCAGGCCGCCGCCCTTGACGGCGTGGTCGGCGGCCGCCACCGCCAGGATGGCCTCGGCCATGCCCTCCGCGGACACGCCCTGCACCTCCCGGCGCACCTTGTCCACCAGCCAGGGCGCCATGCCCAGGTCGCGGGCCACGTCGGCGCTGCGCCCGCGGGTGGAGGCCACCTTCGCGAGCTGCCGCAGGCGGGACGCCAGCGCGGCGACGATCACGACACCGGGCACGCCCGTGGCCTCGGCGTGCCGCACCAGCGCCAGCGCCCGGCCCGCGTCCCCGGCCACGGCGGCGTCGGCCACCTCGAAGCCCGTGGCCTCCCGCCGGCCGGCGTGGTAGCGGTGCACGTCGGCCTCGGTGACGGTCCCCTCCGTGTCGGTCAGCAGCTGGTCCAGGCCCGCGACGAGCTCACCGAGGTCGCCGCCGAGCGCCGCCACCAGGGCGCGGGCGGCCTCCAGGTCGATGCGGCGGCGGGCGCGGCGGGCGTCGGCCAGCACGAGGTCCACCTTGTCCTGGTCGCGCTTGAGCGGCTGGCACGTCACCTCCACCGCCCCGGGGGCGGTGCGGGCGGCCTCCAGGAGCTTGCGCGCCCGGTTGCCGCCGCGGTGGCGCAGCACCAGGACGACGTGCTCGGCGGGCACCGGCAGGTACTCCAGCACGTCCTCCACGAACGCGTCGGTGGCGGCGTCGACGCCGTCGACGAGCAGCAGGGACCGCTCACCGAACAGCGACGGCGACGCCCAGGTGGCCAGCTGCCCCTTCTGGTAGCCGGCGGCGGCGACGTCGGTGCGCTCGAAGGAGGGGTCGCGCTCGCGCAGCCGGGTCACCAGCGCGGTCAGCGCCCGGTCCGCCAGGTGGTCCTCGGAGCCGGTGAGCAGCACCACCGGTGCGGGTTCGAGGTCGTGCGGGGCCGGTGCCGCGGACGACGGCTTCTTCGCGGCACGGGCGGGGGTGGTCCTGGCGGGCACGGCCACAGCCTGCCACCAGGTGCCGACGCCACCGCCTGAGGACTGTGCGTCGAATTTCCACCACCGTGCGTCAGGACGTACCACCTCGCGGGCTGCACACCCCCCCACAGGACCCGGTTCCCGGGTTCCCGGGGGCCCCCAGGAGCTAGGTTGGCCCCAGCACCAGGGGGAGGGGCTCACACCGTGGGTACAGGAACGTCTTTCGCCACCGGGGGGGTGGCGTCGGGACTGAAGGCGCTGAGCGGGGAGCCGTCGGCGCAGTCGATCGTCCCGCGGATCGTCGAGGTCGCGCGAGCGCTGGAGGACGAGGTCGTGGCCGGGGACGGCCGTGAACGCCTCACCGGGGGCGCGCTGCTGCAACGGGCCGCGCTGGTCCGCGACGCCGTGCTGGCCGCGCAGCCACAGGGGCGGCCCGTGGCGGTGCTGCGCGGCCACGACGCGGGCGCCCTGGTGGGCGTCGTGGGGGTCGTCGCCGCAGGCGTCCCGCTCGTGGTGCTCGACCCGACGACACCGGCGGCACGCCTGCGGCACTACGTCGAGGCGGCGGGGGCGACGATCTGCGTGACGGACGCCGAGCACGCCGGAACCGCCCGGCTCCTCGCGCCCACGGTGCTCGACCCCGAGACCGCCGGCCGGCCGCTGCCGGACCCGGTGGCGGCCGCCGAGTCGCTGCTGGGCTCTCCGGTCGGCCCCGGCGACACCGCCGTCATCGTCTACACCTCCGGCTCGACCGGCGCCCCGAAGGGCGTCGCCTGCGACCACCGCTCGATCCTGCACGACGCCTGGGTCAACAGCGTCGCCTCGGACTGCTACGGCCCCGGCGACGTCGTCGTGCACCTGCTGCCGATGGCGTTCAGCGCGGGCATCGGCGTGACGCTCGCGTGCCTGCTCACCGGCGCGCGGCAGGAGCTGTTCGACCCCCGCAGCCGCTCGGTCGCGCAGCTGCACGAGTGGATGCGGGAGGTCGGCGCCACCGTGCTGCTCGCCTCGCCGGCCATCCTGCGAGGGCTGCTGGCAGCGCTGCGACCCGGCGAGACCATCGAGGGCCTGCGGTCCCTGACGATGGCCGGTGAGACGGTGCACGGCGCCGAGCTCGCCGCGATCCGCCGCGCGGTCGGCACGGGCTGCTCGCTGCGGAACCGCTACGGCTCCACGGAGACCTGGCTGATGGCCGAGCACCGCATCGAGGCCGGTGACCCGGTGCCGGTCGGTGCGACGCCCGTCGGTCGGGCGGTGCCGGGGCTGCGCTTCGACGTCGAGGACGAACACGGCCGGCTGCACGAGCAGGGCACCGGACGCGTCGTCGTGACCGGCCACTGGCTCGGCAACAGCTACTGGGGCGCGCCCGAGCGCACCGCCGAGGTCTTCCGCGACAACCCGGACGGCACGCGCACCTTCCGCACCAGCGACGTCGGGACGCTCGACGAGCACGGCACCCTGCGACTGCTGGGCCGCACCGACGACAGCGTCAAGGTCCGCGGCCTGCTCGTGGAGCCGGGGGAGATCGACGCCCTGCTGTTCGCCCAGCCGGACATCCGCGAGGCCGTCGTGGTCGGGCGCACCTCCCCCCGCACCGGACGGACGTCGCTGGTCGCCCACGTCGTCCCCGAGCCCGGTGCGAGGCTGCACGCCGCCGGGATCCGCGCGCTCGTGGGCGCGAACCTGCCCTCGCACATGGTGCCCGAGCAGGTCCTCTTCCTGGATGCGCTCCCCCGCACCGAGCGCGGCAAGCTCGACCGCTCGGGGCTGCCGGAGGTCCCCGACGTCGTGGGCACCAAGGGCCCGCGCAACGACTTCGACGCCGTGCTGCTGGGCCTGTTCGAGCGGGTCCTGGAGATGCCGTCGCTGAGCATCGACACGGACTTCTTCGCCGCCGGCGGCGACTCGCTCGCGGCCCAGGCCCTCGTGGCCGCGATCGAGGACGAGCTGGGCACGAGCTCCGGTCAGCTGTCGACCGCGCTCATCGCCGCCAACCCCACGCCGGCCCAGCTGGCGACGGCCCTGCGCGGCGACCGCCGGCGCTCCTCGTCCACCCTGGTCCCGCTGCGGACCGGCGGCAGCGGCACACCGCTGTTCGTGGTGGCCGGGGCCGGGGGCGTGGCGATGGGGCTGCGGCCGCTGGCGGTGCGCCTGCCGGGCACGACCGTGTACGGCCTGCAGGCCCACGGCATGGAGAACCCCGGCCTGCCCGACTGGTCGATCCGGCGCCTGGCCGCCCGGCACGTGCGCGCCCTGCGCGGGGTGCAGCCGCACGGCCCCTACCGGGTGGCCGGGCACTCCATGGGCGGGCTGGTGGCCCTGGAGGTGGCCCAGCAGCTGACGCGCGCCGGCGAGGAGGTCGAACTGCTGGTGGTCCTGGACTCCTTCCCCCCGGACCCCGACGTCGTCCCGCGGGTGTTCGCCCCGGGCGAGGGGCTCGTGCAGCGGGTCAAGTCGGTGGCGGGCCTGCTGGCCACCGGCATCGTCCCCTCCCGCAACGGAGGGCACTACGGGCGCTTCCACCGCCAGGGCGCTGTGCTGCAGCGCCGCTACCGGACGACCCCCTACGCGGGGCGGACCGTCGTCGTCGTCGCGCAGGACGACGCGGACGCCGGGGCCCGGAGGCAGTGGGACGCGCACCTGACGGGCCACTGGGTGCGCCACGAACTGCCCGGCGAGCACATGACGATCCTCACCGAGCCGCTGGTGGGACGCCTGGCCTCGCTGCTCGCCCGCGAGCTGGGCGCCGTCCACGGGGGTCAGCGCGCAGGGTCCGGCACGACCGCCTGATCGGACCCGCCCGGCCCTCCCCCGCCGCACCGGGAGTACACGCCTCACCCGTTCGGCCCAAACCGGTTGCCGCGCACCATCCTGGGTAGTTACGGTGAGTACACAGGGTTGCGGCGGGGGGCGCTGGCAACCGTTCATCTGGGGGGAACCATGAAGCGACGTCTCATCACCGCTGCCTGCGCGCTGGTCGCGCTGGTCGCTGGCGCCGGTCCGGCCGCTGCGCAGCACCCGGGGGCGAACGGGGAGAAGGCCTACGGCTGGGACGGCAGCGGCCTGGTCGCCCCGTGCCTGTCGGGCGTGCCGATGGACGAGTGGACGCCCTTCAACATCGTCCCGACGGGGACGGCCCGCTCGGCGATGGCGTTCTCGCCCTCCGGCCGCCACCTCGCGATCTCCGGCTCCCGCGCCGAGGACGAGGGCCTGTACGTGGTGGACACCGTCAACTGCTACCCGCCGCGGCTGATCGGCCCCACGGCGGAAGGCGCGTCCTGGTCGCCGGACGGCAAGCAGCTCGCCGTCGAACGGGACGGGGACGTCGTGGTCGTCAGCCCCAGCACCGGGGCCGTGCTGCGCAACCTCACGCCCGGCACTGCGGACACGGTCGAGTCCAACCCGTCCTGGAGCCCGAGGGGCGGCAGCATCGCCTACGAGGCGCAGGACGGCGTGCGCACCGTCCCCGCCGCCGGCGGCCGCCCGTCCCTCGTGGCGCGCGACGCGGTGGACCCGGACTACTCCCCCGACGGCACCAGGCTCGCCTGGATCCGCACCTCCGACCAGCACATCACGGTGGGCGACACCAGGGGCCGCGACGCCAGGGCGACGCGCATCTCCGCGTACACGTTCACCTGGTCGCCGGACGGGAAGTCGTTCCTGTTCGTCGGTTACGCGGGTGAACCGGACTGCCTGGTCGCCACCACGTCGGGCCGCATCACCGAGCGCATCGGCGGAGCCCCCTGCGGCCCCGTGGCCTGGCAGCCGCGCCGCTGACGCCACACGCAGCGTGACAGCCCCCGAGCCGCCGGCTCGGGGGCTGTCACGTTCCCGGGGGCATCACCCGTCGGAGTAGCGCGCCCGCCGCTCGGCCTCGCGCGGGTCCGAGCCGCGCACGAGGGTCCGCAGCCGCCCGGCGGTGCCGGCGAGCGCGACGTCGCCGTCGCGGTCGGTGCGCAGCGTGCGCGCACCCAGCGCGTCGAGCACCGCCAGGGTGGCCGGGGCGGGGTGGCCGTAGTCGTTGGCGGCACCGACCTCCACCAGCGCCACCCGCGGGCGAAGCGCCGAGTACAACCCCGCCTCCTGCCGGGCGGAGCCGTGGTGGGCGACCTTGACCAGGTCGACCGGTGCACCGCCCGGCCAGGACCCCGCGGTGCGCAGCAGCCGCCGCTGCCCCTCGGGCTCCAGGTCACCGGTCAGCAGCGCCCGCACGCCCGAGATCTGCGCGAGCAGCACCACGCTGGCGTCGTTGACCTGCGAGGAGTCCGGCTCGACCGCGCCGGCGACCGTGGCGGCGGGAGCGAGCACCGTCCAGCTGACGTCCCCGGCCCCACCGACGGCCCCGGCGCTGACCGTCCGCAGCGCCGCCCGAGCGCTCGCGGCGACCTCGGCCACCCGCCGCGAGGCGGGCTGCACGGTGAGCGGGGAGACGAGCACCTGCGCCACCTCGCGCCCGCGCACCGCACCGGCCAGTCCGTCGACGTGGTCGGCGTGCGGGTGGGTGAGCACCACCGCGTCGAGGCGCTGCACCCCCAGCCGGTCCAGGCAGCCGTCGACGAGCTCGGCGTCGGGCCCGGTGTCCACGAGCACCGCCGAGCGCGGCCCGGAGCGCAGCACCACCGCGTCGCCCTGCCCGACGTCGCAGCCCACGACCAGCCAGTCCGCTGCCGGCCAGGCCCCGGCCGGCCCGCCCCAGCGCGGGGCGCACCGCACCAGGAGCGCCGCGCACAGCGCCAGCGCCACCGCGGCCGCCAGGGCCCGTCGCCGCCCGCCGGTCCCCCGCAGGCGCAGCAGCGCGGCGGTGGCGAGCAGCAGCAGCGCGGTGAGGGCCGCGACGACGAGCGCTCCCGCCGCACCGGCCGGCACCGGCAGCGCGACGGGGACGTCCGCCGCGCGCCGCGCCAGCAGGGCGATCCAGCCGACGGCCAGGCCGGCGGGCAGCACCAGGACCGCCGCCCCCGCCGGCCACAGCACCGACAGGACGGTGGCCGCCAGGCCGAGCACCGTGGCCGGGGCCACCGCGGGCGCGGCCAGCACGTTGACCGGCAGCGACAGCGGGTTCACCTCCGGGGTGAGCAGCACGACCACGGGACCGCACACCGCCTGCGCCGCTGCGGGCACGGCCAGCGCCAGGGCCGGGGTCCGCGGGACCCCGGCGCCCTGCAGCCGCAGCGCCCACGGGCGGGCGAGCAGCAGCAGGCCCGCGGTGGCCAGCACCGACAGCGCGAAGCCCACCTCCCGGGCCAGCCACGGGTCGGCCACCAGCAGCACCAGCACGGCTCCGGACAGCACGGGCACCCCGCCCGAGGGGCGCCCGGCCAGCAGCCCGACGAGGCCGACCGCTCCCATGACGGCGGCGCGCAGCACGCTGGGCTCGGGGTGGGCCAGGACGACGAACCCGGCCAGGCCGGCGCCGGCGGCCAGCAGCCGCAGCCGGCGCCCCAGACCGGCCCGGGAAGCCAGCGCCACCAGCGCTCCCACGACGAGCGTCGTGTTGGAGCCGCTGACGGCCGTGAGGTGGCTCAGGCCCACCGCGCGCATGGCGGCCTCCAGGTCGGCGGGCAGCGCCGAGGTGTCCCCGACGACCAGGCCGGGCAGCAGGCCGCGCGCGTCGGCGGGCAGGGCGGCGCACGCCCGGCGCAGCCCGGCGCGCAACCGCTCGGCCGCGCGGTGGACCGTGCCCGCCCGGCCCACCTGATGCACGGGCCCGCGCACGTGCAGCAGCACCGCGGATCGCTCCCCCGGCTCGGCCGGCGCCAGGCGGGCCGTCAGCGACACCTGCGCCCCGACCGCGGCCGCCCAGCCGTCCGCGTCGGCGAACACCGCGGCGGGTGCGGCGACGTCGAGCCGCTGCCCGCGCACGTGCACCCGGGTCAGCTGCACGTCGACGACGACGCGCTGCGGTGCGCCCGGGCGCACCGCGCTGAGCGGGCGCGGCTCGGAGCGGACCTGGGCCACGACCTGCGCGACGGCGCGGTCCTGCGCCCAGCGCGGGAGGTCGCCGGTGGCGGCTCGCGCCTGCTGCACCAGCACCGACGCGAGCACGGCCAGGACCGCGAGCGGGACCAGCACGAGGCCGCCGCCGCGGCGGCGCAGCGCGAGGACCGCCAGGGCCGCCAGCAGCACCGCGGCCGCGGCGGCCAGCGCCGGGCGGGCCGCGGAGCCGGCGGCGGGTGCCCAGGCGGCCACGGCCCAGCCGGCGAGCGCGGCGGCGAGCAGGCGCAGGTCCAGCGGCGGGCGGGCCGCCGCGGCCGCCGCCCCGGGAGGCGCGGGGGCGTTCACACGCGCACGAGGTCGCGCACGCCGTCGAGCAGCTTGGGGCCGATGCCCTGCACCTCCCCCAGATCCTCGACGGAGGTGAAGCGGCCGTTGGCCTGCCGCCAGGCGACGATGCGCGCGGCGAGGACCTCACCGACACCGGGCAGCGCGTCGAGCTGCTCGGCCCCGGCGGTGTTGAGGTCCAGCGGCCCCACGGCCGCACCGGCCGCCGCACCGGCGGCGGCTCCGGGTGACGCAGGCACGGGCGCCGGGGCCTCACCGGGCGCGGGCACGAGGACCTGCTCGCCGTCGGTCAGGGGGCGGGCGAGGTTCAGCGCGGCCAGGTCGGCCTCGGGCGCCGCCCCGCCCGCGGCCGTGAGGGCGTCCGCGACGCGGCTGCCGGCCGGGAGCGTGACCAGGCCGGGGGTGAGCACGCGGCCCACCACGTGCACGACGACGGTGCCGGTGGGCGTGGCGACGAGGGTCGTCGCCGGGTCCGCCAGGGCGGGACCGGGCGTCGCGGGACCGGGCGTCGCGGGACCGGGCGTCGCGGAACCGGGCGTCGCGGAACCGGGCGTCGCGGGTGCCGCACCCGCGGCCCCCTGGTCCCCGGTGCGCTCCGGCACGACCTGCGAGGCACTCGCCCCGCCTGCCCCCGCGGGTACGGCGCCACCCGGCCAGCCGATCAGGGCGAGCACGCCCAGCCCGGCCGCCAGCAGCACCCCGACGAGCACGGCACCGGCGGCGGCGCGCGGCCCGACGCGCCAGCGGACGGCTCGCACGGCGGGGGGCAGCCGGTCCTCGGCGCGCTGGAGCACCTCGGTCAGCCACGGCGGCGCACCGGCGCGGTGCCGGGCGGCCACGTCCCCCGGCGTGCTGCGCGGCGCGGCCGCCGGTGCGTGCAGCTGGCGCTGCACCAGGGCGCGGGCCCGCGCGGCGGCGATGCGGTCGGACAGCGGGGGCGCGGGCACGTGCCGGACGCTAGGTCGGCGCCCCGGGCGCCGGCGCGGCCGTGGGGCGGGGCTGTGGACGGCCGCCCGCGGCGGCGGCCTGGGGAACGCGCGCGAGCTCGGCGTCCAGGTGCGCCTCGACCTGCGCGGGCATGTCGACCCCGGCGGGGTCCAGCAGCCACTGCACCTGCAGCCCGTCGACGACGGCGACGAGACGGCGCGCGGCCGAGACCGGGTCGGGGTGGGCGCAGTCGGTGAACGCCGCTGCGAGCTGCTCCACCAGGCGCTGGTAGCGCCCGGTGAAGAACGCCCGGGCCGGGTGGTCCGCGGCGGTCGCCTCGGCCGACAGCACCGTGAACAGCTCCACGATGCCGGGTCGGGAGGCGTTGCGCCGCACCACCTCCACCAGGGCCAGCAGCCGGTCCCGCCCGGTGCGGGCGGCCAGCGCGGCGTCGTGGGCGTCCTGGGCGTCGCGGTGCTCCAGCACCGCCAGCAGCAGCGCCTGCTTGCTGCCGACGTGGTGCAGCAGCCCGGCGTGCGACAGGCCGCACCGGGCGGCCAGCTCGCGCAGCGAGGCGCCGCGGTAGCCGGACTCGCCGAACAGGCGGACGGCCTCGTCCAGGATCGTGCGCCGCCGCTCGCGGCCCTTGGCGTACCCGTCGGCGCGCGCGCCGCGCACCCCATCGTCCTCGTCCCGCGTCGTCCCGCTGCGCTGCACGGGGCGTGTCTACCACCTCACACCCCAATGCCTACCACTTGGTCGGTTTCGGGGGTACGGTGCGCGCCATGACCGACACCGCCGTCCCCACCCCGGCCCCGGCCGGCTCCCGCGCCGAGGACCTCCTCGCGCAGCTCACCCTCGAGGAGAAGGCGTCGCTGCTGGGCGGCTCCGACTTCTGGCACACCCAGGGCGTCGACCGCCTCGGCGTGCCGGCCGTGATGGTCACCGACGGCCCGCACGGCCTGCGCAAGCAGGCCGAGGGCGCCGACCACCTCGGCCTGAACGCCAGCGTCCCGGCGACCTGCTTCCCGCCCGCCGCCGGCCTGGCGTCCTCCTGGGACACCGCCCTGCTGCGCCGCGTCGGCGAGGCGCTGGGCCGCGAGACCCGCGCCGAGCGCGTCGCCGTGCTGCTCGGCCCCGGCGTGAACATGAAGCGCACCCCGCTGTGCGGGCGCAACTTCGAGTACTTCTCCGAGGACCCGGTGCTGGCCGGGGACCTGGCGGCGGCGATGGTCGCCGGCGTGCAGAGCCAGGGCGTGGGCACCTCCCTGAAGCACTTCGCGGCCAACAACCAGGAGACGGAGCGGATGACCGTCTCCGCCGACGTCGACGAGCGCACCCTGCGCGAGATCTACCTCACCGCCTTCGAGCGCGTCGTCAAGGCCGCCCAGCCGTGGACCGTCATGTGCTCCTACAACCGGATCAACGGCGTGTACGCCTCCGAGGACCCGTGGCTGCTGACGACCGTGCTGCGCGACGAGTGGGGTTTCGAGGGTCTGGTCGTCTCCGACTGGGGCGCCGTGAACGTGCGCGAGGACGGCGTGCGCGCCGGCCTGGACCTGGAGATGCCGTCCTCCGGCGGCACCGGGACGAAGCGGATCCTCGACGCGGTGACCGCGGGCACGCTGTCCGAGGCCGACGTCGACCGCGCCGCGCGCCGGGTGCTGGAACTCCTCGACAAGGCCGCTCCGGCTCTGGCCGAGCCCGGCACCGTGGACGTCGAGGCGCACCACGCGCTGGCCCGCGAGGCCGCCACCGCCAGCGCCGTGCTGCTGAGGAACGAGCCCGTCGGCGGCGCCCCGCTGCTGCCGCTGGCCCCGGCCGGTGGCACCGTCGCGGTGATCGGCGAGTTCGCCCGCACCCCCCGCTACCAGGGCGCCGGTTCCTCGCAGGTGAACCCCACCCGCCTCGACGACGCGCTCAGCGCGCTGCGGGAGGCGTTCGCCGGTTCGCGCGAGGTCGTCTTCGCCGCCGGGTACGACCCCGACTCCGAGGAGCTCGACACCGCGCTGGCCGACGAGGCCGTCGCCGCGGCCGCGGCCGCCGAGGTCGCCGTGGTGTTCCTCGGCCTGCCGCCGCGCTACGAGTCCGAGGGCTACGACCGCGACCACATGGAGCTGCCCTCCGCGCAGGTGGAACTGCTGCGGCGCATCGCCGCGGCGAACGCGAAGGTCGTCGTCGTGCTCTCCAACGGCTCCGCCGTGACGGTCGAGCCGTGGCAGCAGCAGGTGCCGGCGCTGCTGGAGACGTGGCTGCTGGGCCAGGCCGGCGGCGGAGCCGTCGCCGACCTGCTCACGGGAGCGGTGAACCCGTCCGGGCGCCTCGCGGAGACGATCCCCGTCCGGCACTCCGACAACCCCACCGTCGGGAACTTCCCCGGCGAGAACGGGCACGTGCGCTACGGCGAGGGCCTGCTCATCGGCTACCGCTGGTACGACGCGCACGCCCTGCCGGTGGCGTACCCGTTCGGGCACGGCCTGTCGTACACGACGTTCGCGTACTCCGACCTGTCGGTGCGCCCGGCCGGCGACGGCGCGGAGGTCACCGTGACCGTCACCAACACCGGCGACGTGGCGGGCACCGAGACGGTGCAGGTGTACGTGCACGACGCGGAGGCCAGCGTGTTCCGCCCCGAGCAGGAGCTGAAGGGTTTCGCCCGCCTCACCCTGGCCCCGGGCGAGAGCGGCACCGCCACCATCGCGCTGGACCGCCGGGCGTTCGCGTTCTGGCACAGCGGCGCCGGCGACTGGGTCGTCGAGGGTGGGGAGTTCGAGGTGCGCGTGGGCGCCTCCTCCCGCGACGTGCGCCTGACGCGGTCGATCCCCCTCGACGGCGACGACGTCCGCCTGCCGCTGACCGCGCAGTCGCCGGTCGACGCCTGGCTGGCGCACCCCGCGGCCGGCCCGGCCGTGCGCGAGGCGCTCGGCGAGGGGCAGTGGACGGCGATGCTGGACGACCCGCAGCACGGGCAGATGATGCGCGCCATCCCGCTCGTGCGCCTGACCCGCTTCCCCGGGTTCCCGATCGCCGAGGACGACCTGCCCGGCTGGGAGGCGCGGGTCGCGCAGGCCTGAGCCCGGGCACGACCCGGAACGCCGAGGCCCCGGCCCCCTCGCGGGGACCGGGGCCTCGGTGCGTCCCGCCGGTCAGGCCGGGACGATGTTCACCAGCTTCGGCGCGCGCACCACGACGGTGCGCAGCTCGGCGCCGCCGATCGCCGCCTGCACCTTCTCGCTGGCCAGGGCCAGCTCCCGCAGTTCGTCCCGGGAGATGCCGGGCGGGACCTCCAGGCGGTCGCGGACCTTGCCCTTGACCTGCACCACGCACGTCACGGTCTCCTGCACCAGCAGCGACTCGTCGACCGCCGGCCAGCCGGCGCGCGCCACGCACGCCTCGTGCCCCAGCAGCGACCACATGTCCTCGGCCGCGTACGGCGCGAACAGGCTGAGCACCACCGCGACCGCCTCGGTGGCCTCGCGCACCGCCGGGTCGGCGGGGCCGACCCCGGGCGAGTCGATCGCCTTGCGGGTGGCGTTGACCAGTTCCATGAGGCGGGCGACGGCGACGTTGAACCGGTACGCCTCGACGTGCTGGCCGATCTCGTGGACCGTGCGGTGCGTCACCGCGCGCAGGGCGCCGTCGCCGGTCGCCGGGTCTGCGCCGGGTTCGGAGGTGACGTCGCGCGCCAGCCGCCACGCCCGGCCCAGGAACTTCGCCGACCCGGACGGGGAGACGTCGGCCCAGTCGATGTCGTCCTCGGGCGGGCCGGCGAACGTCAGCGTCAGGCGCACCGCGTCGACGCCGTGCTCGTCGAGCTGCTCGGACAGCCGGACGATGTTCCCCTTGGACTTGCTCATCGCCGAGCCGTCCATGAGGACCATGCCCTGGTTCAGCAGCCGCGCGAACGGCTCGTCGAAGGGCAGGTACCCCATGTCGTGCAGCACCTTGGTGATGAACCGCGCGTACAGCAGGTGCAGGATCGCGTGGGTCACGCCGCCGACGTACTGGTCGATCGGCCCCCACTGCGCGATGAGGTCCTTGTCGAAGGGCTGGGTGCCGTCCTGCGGGGAGACGAACCGCAGGAAGTACCAGGACGAGTCGACGAACGTGTCCATGGTGTCCGGGTCGCGCCGGGCGGGACTGCCGTCCACGGGGCTGGGCACGTTGACCCACTCCTGCGCCGCTCCCAGCGGGGAGGTGCCCTTGGGGGTCAGGTTCAGCCCCTCGCTCGGCGGCAGCAGCACCGGCAGCTGGTCCTCGGGGACGGGCACCTCGCCCGTGGCGGTGTGCACGACCGGGATGGGCGTGCCCCAGTAGCGCTGGCGGGAGATCAGCCAGTCGCGCAGCCGGTAGTTCTTCGCCGCGCGGCCCTTGCCCGCGGCCTCCAGCAGCTCGATCGCCTTCGCGATGCCCGCGGCCTTGTCCAGGCCGTCCAGCTCCCCGGAGTTCACCAGGACGCCGTCGCCGGCGGTGGCGGTGCCCGACTCGGCGGGGTCGGGCAGCGCGACCCCCTCGGCGTCGCGCACGTCGACGACGACCCGCACCGGCAGGCCGAACGCGCGGGCGAAGTCCAGGTCGCGCTGGTCGTGGGCGGGCACGGCCATGATGGCGCCGGTGCCGTAGTCGGCCAGGACGTAGTCCGCCGCCCAGATCGGCAGCCGCTCGCCGTTGACGGGGTTGACCGCGAACCGCCCCAGCGGCACGCCGGTCTTCTCCCGCTCGGTGGCCAGCCGGTCGATGTCGGAGGTCTCCTGCACCTGGGTGCGGTACTCCTCGAACGCCGCGCGCACCTCCGGCTCGGCGTCCTGGGCGAGTTCCAGCGCCAGGTCGGAGTCGGCCGCCACCACCATGAACGTCGCCCCGTGCAGGGTGTCCGGGCGCGTGGTGTAGACCGTCACCGGCTGCTCGCGGCCCTCGATGGCGAACTCGACCTCGGCACCGGTGGAGCGACCGATCCAGTTGCGCTGCATGCTGATGACCTTCGACGGCCAGGTGCCCTCGAGGGTGTCCAGGTCGTCCAGCAGCCGGTCCGCGTACTCCGTGATCCGGAAGTACCACTGGGTCAGCTTCTTCTTGACGACCTTGGCGCCGGAGCGCTCGGAGGTGCCGTCGGGCATCACCTGCTCGTTGGCCAGCACGGTCTGGTCCACCGGGTCCCAGTTGACCAGCGAGTCCTTGCGGTACGCCAGGCCCCGCTCGTACAGCTTCAGGAACAGCCACTGGTTCCACTTGTAGTACTCGGGGTCGGAGGTGTGCAGCACGCGGTCCCAGTCGAAGGAGCACGCGTAGCGGCGCATCGACGCCCGCTGCTGGGCGATGTTGTCGTACGTCCAGGCCCGCGGGTCCAGCCCGCGCTGGATCGCGGCGTTCTCCGCGGGCAGACCGAAGGCGTCCCAGCCGATGGGGTGCATCACGTCGAACCCGCGCTGCAGCCAGTACCGCGCGATGACGTCGCCCAGCGCGTAGGCCTCGGCGTGGCCCATGTGCAGGTCGCCGGAGGGGTACGGGAACATGTCGAGCACGTACTTCTTCGGCCGGGTGTCGCCCGGCTCGCCGCTGCGGAAGGGCTTGAGCTCGTCCCAGACCGGCAGCCACTTCTCCTGCAGGGCCTGCGCGTCGTAGCGCTCGCCGTCGCGTTCGGGCTCCGGGGCCGGCTGTACGCCGGTCCCCCCCTCGGTCTGCGTCATCTCGTCCTCCTGGTGGGCCGCGTGCGCCCGTCCCCCACCGTGCCCCGACACCGTGCCCCGACATGGGAAAACCCCTCGCTCAGGAGGGGTCACCGCGCCGGGGCTGCTGCGCAGCCGCTCAGCGCGGTCCGGCGAGGAGTCGGTGGGTCCGCACGTACCCAGCCTAGCGCGTGACCTCAGGCCCCCGGGCGCTCGGTGCTGTCCGACGCCCGCTGGTCGCTGCGCCGCCGGCCCCAGCCGCCCTGCGGCACGCTGCGCCGCAGGGCGCGCCGCTGCGCCAGGGACTGCTCGGCGCGCAGCAGCAGCTCCCCCACCCCGCCGTCGTCCCACGGGGCCAGGACGGCGGCACCGACCTCCACGACGAGCCGGGGCGGGGACTCGCCGCCGACGCCCGCACCCAGGCGCTGCTGGGCCAGGCCCACCCGCACGCGCCGCTCCAGCTCCTGCGCGTGCAGGCCGGCGCCGGGACCCAGCACGAGGAAGCGGCCCTCCTCCTGCCGCGCCAGCACGTCGGAGGAGCGCGTCGCCGAGCGCAGGGCGGTGGCGACCGCGCGCCAGTCCGCCTCGCGCCGCCCGCGCAGGTCCTCCGGGCGCTGCGACACCGCCCCCAGGACGACCCCGGGCGTGACCTCCACGACACAGGCGTGCACCGCACCGCCGGAGCGGCGGGCGGACTCGAGCACCTGGTGGCCCAGCAGCTCCAGCCCGCGCCGGTTGAGCAGGTCGGTGGCGTCGTCCTTGACGCTCTGGTCGCGGGCGGCCCCCAGCTCGGCGCGCAGCCGGCCCAGGGTGCGCTCCACGTCGTGCCGCGCGCGCACCGCCACGACGAGCGCCCGGGCCAGGGCGGCCAGCGCGGCCGCCGCGGCCAGGGCCGCCGCGGCGATCGCCGGACCGCGGGCCGGGACGAGCCCGCTCAGGAGCACGCCCAGGACGCCCAGCACCGGCACGCCGACGGCCGGCACCCACCAGCGGCGCCCCTGCGCCCCGGTACGAGCGCCGGAGGGGTCGCCGGAGGACGGGTGGGGTCGGGGGTCCGGGGCGCTCACAGCAGTGGTCTCGGCGCACCGGCCCCGCCGCTGGATGCGGCGGTCGGGTGACACGTGCGGGTGAGGCGCCTCCCGGCCGCCGCACCGACCTCAGCAGGCGCGGGAGAACTCCCCCGCCCGGCGCACCTGGTCGTCGGTGGGGCGCACGCCGGTGTAGAGGGCGAACTGCTCGGCGGCCTGCACGGCGGCGACCTCGGTGCCGGTGACCACCTCGGCACCGAGCTCGCGGGCCAGGCGCACCAGCGGCGTCTCCTGCGGGACCGCCACGACCTCCAGCACGGCCCCCGCGGCGGCCACCACCTCACGGGGGGCGGGCAGCTCCTGCGCGGCCGCACCGCCGGCCATGCCGACGGGGGTGGCGTTGACCAGCAGCGCCGGGCGCAGCCCCGTCGCCGCCGCGGCCCACCGGGCGCCGTAGGCGCGGGCGAGCGCCGGGCCGGCCTCGGCGTTGCGGGCCACGACGGTGAGGTCGTCGAAGCCGATGTCGCGCAGCGCCGCCACGCACGCCTTGGCCATGCCCCCGCTGCCCAGCACGACGGCGGGCCCGCCGGGGCGCACGCCGTGGGCGGCCAGCAGGTTCACCACCGCCAGGTAGTCGGTGTTGTGCGCCACCAGGTGCCCGTCGGTGTTGACGAGGGTGTTCACCGAGTCGATGGCGGCGGCGGAGGCGGTCAGCTCGTCCACCAGGGGGATGACGGCCTCCTTGAACGGCATGGACACCCCGCAGCCGCGGATGCCCAGGGCCCGGATCCCGGCCACGGCGGCGGGCAGGTCGGTGGTGGTGGACGCCTTGTAGACGAAGTCCAGGCCGAGCTCCGCGTACAGGAAGTTGTGGAAGCGGGTGCCGAGGTCGCTCGGCCGGCCCGACAGGGAGATGCACAGCCGGGTGTCCTTGGAGACCCTGCGGTGCACCTCCAGGGGCAGGGCGGGGCGCGGGTCCTGGACGGGGGCGGGGTGCTCGGTCACCGGACCATCCTGCCCGGCACGGCCCGGAACACCCGAAGGAAGTTGCGCGTTGAACGAAACGTGCAGCGCATCGGGTTCCTCTCCTTCGGCCACTACCAGCCGGTGCCCGGCTCGCGGACGCGGACCGCCCGCGAAGCCCTCCTGCAGACCGTGGAGCTGGCCGTGGGCGCCGAGGAGCTGGGCATCGACGGCGCCTACGTGCGGGTGCACCACTTCGCCCGCCAGCAGGCCGCACCCTTCCCGGTGCTCGCGGCGATGGCCGCGCGCACCTCGCGCATCGAGATCGGCACCGGCGTGGTCGACATGCGCTACGAGAACCCCCTGTACGCGGCCGAGGAGGCCGCGCAGGTCGACCTGCTCTCCGGCGGCCGGCTGCAGCTGGGCGTCAGCCGCGGCTCACCCGAGCCGGCCCTGGACGGCCCCGCGGCGTTCGGGCACGTGCCCGCCGAGGGCGAGAGCGACGCCGACATGGCCCGCCGGCACACCGACGTCTTCCGCCGCGCCATCGCCGGCGCGGGCGTGGTGGCCTCCGACCCGCGGCGCACCGGACGATCGGTGCCCCTGCCGGTGCTGCCGCAGTCCCCCGGTCTGGCCGACCGCGTCTGGTGGGGCTCGGGCACCCGCGCCACCGCCCGCTGGGCCGGCGAGCAGGGCATGAACCTCATGAGCTCCACGCTGCTCACCGAGGACACCGGCGTGCCCTTCGACGAACTGCAGGCCGAGCAGATCGCCGTCTTCCGGCAGGCGTGGGCGGACGCCGGCCACGAGCGCGCACCGCGCGTGTCGGTCAGCCGCAGCGTGCTGCCCCTGGTCACGGACGAGGACCGCCGGTACTTCGGCGCCGAGCGCGGCAGCACCGACCAGGTCGGCTCCCTGGGCGAGCCGGGCCTGGCGCGGTTCGGCAAGAGCTACGTCGGAGAGCCGGACCACCTCGCCGAGGACCTCGCGAAGGACGCCGCGGTGCGCGAGGCGGACACGCTGCTGCTGACCGTCCCCAACGCCCTGGGCGTGGACCACAACCTGCACCTGCTGGGCACGATCGCCCGCCACGTCGCACCGGCTCTCGGGTGGTCCCCCACCGGGCGCTCCTGACGGGCACTTCGGGACCGGGCACCACCCGGAGCCGGAAACGGCGAAGGCCCCGGACTCTCGTCCGGGGCCTTCGCCGTCGTGTGGAGCTGAGGGGACTCGAACCCCTGACCCCCTCCATGCCATGGAGGTGCGCTACCAGCTGCGCCACAGCCCCTTGCTCGTTCCGCCGGGTTCACCCCGCGGCAACGAGAAGAACTCTACCCCATCCGGCGGGGCCGCCGTGACCGCCCCCCGTAGGGGTCGGCTCCGGGGTTCAGCCCTCCACGCCCTCGCCCGCGGCGGGTGGGCCGGCGTTGTACTCACCCAGCACCCACCCGTGACGGGCGCGCGCCAGCACGGCCCAGCGGGCGTTGCGGAACCCGGCCAGCGCGCCCCACGCGGCCAGGTCCAGGCCCAGCAGCTGCAGCAGCGCACCCTTGAGCGCCGCCCCGTGCGAGGCGACCACGAGGGTGCCGCCGTCCGGGACGGCGTCCGCGTGGCGCTGCACGGCCCGCGCGGTGCGGGCGGCCACCTCGCTGCGCCGCTCCCCGCCGCCGGCACGCACGTCGTCACCGCGACGCCAGGCGGCGTACTCCTGCGGCCAGGAGGCGGTGATCTCGGTGTTCAGCAACCCCTGCCAGCACCCGGCGTCCACCTCGCGCAGCGCGGGGTCCAGCTGCACCTGCACTCCCGTCAGGGCGCTCAGCGCACGGGCGGTGTCCGCGGCCCGGGCCAGGTCGGAGGCGACCAGGGCGGTGGACCCCGCGACGGCCCCGGCGGTGGCCAGGTGCGCGGCCGAGGCGGCGGCCTGCGCCCGCCCGACCTCGTCCAGGGGGACGTCCAGCTGCCCCTGCATGCGGTTCTCGGCGTTGAAGGGGGTGCGGCCGTGCCGCCACAGGACGACGGTCGCGGCGCTCACACCTGGCTGTCGGCGCCGGCGGTCTCGGCGGCGGGCACCTCGATCACCGGGCAGTCCTTCCACAACCGCTCCAGCGCGTAGTACTCGCGCTCCTCGGAGTGCTGCACGTGCACGACGAGGTCGAGGAAGTCGAGCAGCACCCAGCGCCCCTCGCGCTCGCCCTCGCGGCGCACCGGCTTGGCGCCCAGCGGCAGCAGCTTCTCCTCCACCGCCTCGGCGATGGCGCGCACCTGCCGCTCGTTCGGGGCCGAGGCCAGCAGGAAGGCGTCGGTGATGAACAGCTGGTCGGACACGTCCAGGGCGACGACGTCGGTGGCGAGCTTGTCGACGGCCGCGGCGGCGGCGGACGTCACCAGCTCGAGAGCTCGCTCGGATGCGGGCACGGGGCTCCTCGGGTGGTCCGGGCCACTGGCCCGGGGGACGATCAGGTCTTCTGGACCGATTGTCCCACGCCGGCGGGCGACTGCTCCCCGGCGTCGCGGTAGAGGCCGTGCTTGCTGATGTGCTGCACCACGCCGTCGGGCACCAGGTACCAGACCGGCAGCCCGTCGGCGATGCGCCGACGGCAGTCCGTGGAGGAGATCGACAGGGCCGGGACCTCCAGCAGGCTGACCCCGTCCAGGGGCAGGCCGTCGCCGCTGAGGACGTGCCCGGGCCGGCTGACGCCCACGAAGTGGGCCAGCGACCACAGCTCGGCCACGTCCTTCCACTGCAGGATCTGCGCCAGCGCGTCCGCGCCGGTGATGAAGAACAGGTCCGCGTCCGGGCGCAGCTCCGCCAGCTCGCGCAGCGTGTCGATCGTGTAGGTGAACCCCTCGCGCTCCACGTCGATGCGCGAGACGGTGAACCGCGGGTTCGACGCGGTGGCGATCACCGTCATGAGGTAGCGGTGCTCGGCCGGCGCGATGTCGTGGCGCGACTTCTGCCACGGCCGGCCGGTGGGCACGAAGACGACCTCGTCCAGCTCGAAGCGGGCCGCCACCTCGCTGGCGGCGACCAGGTGGCCGTGGTGGATCGGGTCGAAGGTGCCGCCCATCACGCCCAGGCGCGGACGACGCACCGCCGAGGCGCTCAGTGCCGGTTGCCCACGCTCTTGAACGACCACGTCACGATGAGCATGGCCAGCAGGACGCACCCGGCGACGATCCCGAAGGCGATCGGCGCCATGGGCAGGTGTCCCTCCCAGCCGTGGGCGGACTCCTCGGCGGTCTGGGCGGCGACCAGGGCGTTCAGCATGGGGGCGATCCTCCAGGACGGTCCGTGCGGTGCTGCCGCACAGTCTGGCACGCCCCGGCGACGCGGCCGGCGCCGAGGGTGCGGCAGGATCGCGGGGTGGCCGAGCCCTGCGCGCTGAGCGTCGTCGTCCCGGCGCGCGACGAGGCCGAGGTGCTGCCCGCGCTGGCCGCGCGGCTGCGGCCCGTGCTCGACGGCATGGACGCGGGCGGGCTGGGCGGTTACGAGGTGCTCGTCGTGGACGACGGCAGCACCGACGCCACCCCCGTGGTGCTGGCGCGGCTGCGCCGCGGCTGGCCGCAGCTGCGCGTCGTGCGGCTGCGCACCGGCGCCGGGCACCAGGCGGCCCTGTCGGCGGGGCTGGCGCGCTCGCGCGGCCGGCGCGGCGTGGTGACCATGGACGCCGACCTGCAGGACCCCCCCGAGGTGCTGCCCGACCTGCTCGCCGCCGCCCGCGGGGACGTCGAGGTCGTGTACGCCGTGCGCAGCGACCGCTCCGTGGACGGCCCCCTCAAGCGCCTGACCGCCGCGGCGTTCTACCGCCTGGTGCGGGCCCTGGGCGGCACGGCCCCGGCGCAGGCGGGCGACTTCCGCTACACCAGCCGCGTGGTCGTGGACACGGTGCTGCAGCTGCCCGAGCAGCACCGCGTGCTGCGGCTCGTCGTGCCCGAGCTGGGCTTCCGCGCCGCCACCGTGCCCTACGCGCGGGCCGCGCGCGGGGCCGGGCGCACCAAGTACCCGCTGCGCCGGATGGTGCGGCTCTCGCTGGACGCCATCACCGGCTCCTCCACCGCCCCGCTTCGCCTGGCCACCCTCTTCGGCCTGGGCGGCGCGGCGCTGACCTCGCTGCTGCTGGTGTACGCGCTGGTGTCCTTCGCCGCCGGCTCCACCGTGCCGGGGTGGACGTCCACGCTCGTGGTCGTCGCGGGTGCCGGGACGCTGCAGCTGCTGTGCCTGGGGGTCCTGGGCGAGTACGTGGGCCGGCTCTACGTGCAGCTGCAGGGCAGACCCGCCTACCTCGTCGCCGCCGACTCGCTGGACGCGGACGACCCGCCCGAGGCCGGGCGGGGAGGCTGACCCCCGGGCGTCCGATCAGCGGCGCACGTGCCCGTCGCCGAGGACCTGCCAGGTCGTGGTGGTCAGCTCCGACAGGCCCATCGGCCCGCGGGCGTGCAGCTTCTGCGTGGAGATGCCGACCTCGGCCCCCAGACCGAACTCCCCGCCGTCGGTGAAGCGGGTGGAGGCGTTGACCGCGACGACCGCGGAGTCCACCGCGGCGCAGAAGTGGTCGGTGACCCGCACGTCGGTGGCCAGCACGGCCTCGGTGTGCGCGGAGGACCAGCGGCCGATGTGCTCCACGGCGTCCTCGACCGAGTCCACGACCCCCACGGCGATCTCCAGCCCGTGGTACTCCGCGGCCCAGTCGGCGTCGGTGACCGGCTCGGCGTCCACACCGGCGGCGCCCGCCGCAGCCAGCGCCCGGTCGTCGGCGTGCAGCCGCACCCCCGCCCCGGTCAGCGCGCGCAGCAGGGTCGGCAGGAAGTCCGCCGTCAGCGCCGAGTGCACCAGGACCGTCTCGGCGGCGTTGCAGACGCTGGGCCGCGACGTCTTGGAGTTCAGGACCACCTCGACGGCCTGGGCGAGGTCGGCGGAGGCGTCCACGTAGACGTGGCAGTTGCCCACGCCGGTCTCGATGACCGGCACGGTGGCCTCGCGCACGACGCGCTGGATGAGCTCGGCCCCGCCGCGGGGCACCAGCAGGTCCACCAGGCCGCGCGCGGTCAGCAGCACGCCGACACCGTCGCGGCCGTGCTCGTCGATGCCCTGCACCGCGTCGGCCGGCAGGCCCGACGCCTCCAGCGCGGCGCGCACCACGTCCACCAGCACCGTGTTGGTGCTGATGGCCGCCGACCCGCCGCGCAGCACCACGGCGTTGCCGCTCTTGAGCGCCAGGACGGCCACGTCCACGGTCACGTTGGGCCTCGCCTCGTACACCACGCCCAGCACGCCCATCGGCACGCGCAGCTGGCGCAGCCGCAACCCGTTGGGCAGCGTGGACCCGCGGACCACCTCCCCCACCGGGTCCGGCAGCGCGGCGACCTCGCGCACCGCCGCGGCCAGCGCCGCGACGCGGCCGGCGTCCAGCGCCAGGCGGTCCAGCAGGTGCTCGGACGTGCCGCGCTCGCGCCCGCGCGCCAGGTCCTCGGCGTTCGCCTCGACGATGCGGTCCGTGGCGGCCACCAGGGCGTCGGCCACCGCCAGCAGCGCGGCGTCCTTGGCGGCGCTGGTGGCAAGCCGCAGCGGTCGCGCGGCGGCCCTGGCCCGGCGGCAGGTCCCCAGGACCGCCTCGGTGACGTCGCTGCTCCCGGTGGTGGCTTCGGCCAGAGCGGTCATGGGCACAGCCTACGGCGGTGCGGTGCACCCCGGGGCCGGGCCGCAGCGCTCCGCGCTCACCAGGGCGCCACGTCGCCGAGCAGCTCCAGGCCCGCGTGCGCCGGCCGCGAGCGGCGCGGTCCGCGCAGCAGCCCTCGCTGGCGCTGGGCCGCCCGGTGCTCGACGGTGGCGCGGTCCACGACCTCCACGCCCACCACGTCCCAGGCGGGCAGACCGGCGCTGGCGCGGTGCTCGGGCCACAGCCGCACCGCCATGGCGGCGGCGTCGTCGACGTCGCGCGCCTCGTCCCAGTACCGCACCTCCGCGCGGGTGTCGCTGTAGCGGATGCTGGAGAGGAAGGGGTGCTCGCCCACCAGCCGGTCCAGCGCCGGGCGCAGCTGCTCCACGTCCACCGGCTGCCCGGCCAGGGTCAGGGTCACCGACCACAGCGACAGCGGGGCTTCACCCAACTCCGGCTCCTCGCTGCGCGCGCCTCAGGGACGTCCCAGGAGCACCAGGTGGTCGCGGTGGACCACCTCGCGCTCGTACGCCGGACCCCACTGCCGGGCGAGCTCGCGCGTCGATCGGCCGAGCATGTCCGGCAGCTCCTCCGAGGAGTAGTTCACCAGCCCGCGGGCCAGCGCGAGGCCGTTTCCGTCGACCAGGTCCACCGGGTCCCCCGCGCGGAAGCGGCCGCTGAGCCCGAGGACGCCGGCGGGCAGCAGCGAGGACCGGCGCTCGCGCACCGCGCGCACCGCGCCCTCGTCCAGCACCAGGCGACCGGCGGGGCTGGCGGCGTGGGCCAGCCACAGCTGCCGGGTGCCGCGGCGCGACGCGCGGGCGGGCGGCACCGCGAACCACGTGCCCACGTCGGCGCCGGACAGGGCCTCGCGGGCCAGCGGGGCGGAGGTCACCAGCGCCGGCACCCCGGCGGCCACGGCGATGCTCGCCGCCTCCACCTTGGTGCTCATCCCGCCCGTGCCCACCCCGGCCGCGCCGGCGGCGCCCACGGTGACGCCGGCGAGGTCCTGCGGGCCGCGCACCAGGTCGATGCGGCGGGCGCCAGGGCGCGACGGCGGGGCGTCGTACAGGGCGTCGACGTCGCTGAGCAGCACCAGGGCGTCGGCGCGCACCAGGTGCGCCACCAGCGCGGCGAGCCGGTCGTTGTCGCCGAAGCGGATCTCGTGGGTGGCGACGGTGTCGTTCTCGTTGACCACGGGCACCACGCCCAGCGACAGCAGCCGTTCCAGCGTGCGCTGGGCGTTGCCGTAGTGGCTGCGCCGCGCCACGTCCTCCGCGGTCAGCAGGACCTGCCCGACGGTGAGCCGTGCGCGGGCGAAGGCGCGGGTGTACTCGGCCAGCAGCAGCCCCTGCCCCACGCTCGCCGCGGCCTGCTGGCTGGCGAGGTCGCGGGGCCGCTTGCGCAGGCCCAGCGGGGCGAGCCCCGCCGCGATGGCCCCGGAGGAGACCAGGACGACGTCGCCGCCGGCCACCCGCCGCTGCGCCAGGACGTCGACGAGGGCGTCCAGGCGCGCGGCGTCGAGCCCGCCGGCCGCGGTGGTCAGCGAGGAGGAGCCGACCTTGACGACGACCCGGCGCGCACCGGCGAGGTCCTCGCGGCGGGTCGCCGCGGCGGGTCCGCTCACCGGCCCTCGGTGGGCGGCTCGCCCCCGGCGGGGTCGGCGACGGGGTCGTGGGAGTCGTCGTCGGCCGTCCAGTGGCCGGCGCGGCGCTCGGCCTCCAGCTCGGAGCGGGCCGCGACCTTCGCGGCGCGGCGCTCGCGCTCCTGCTCGCGCTTGGTGGAACGGGTGGGGCGGGAGTGGTCCTCCAGGCGCAGGTCGGAGCCGCGCTGCCCCAGGACCTCCGCACCGGAGACCATGGTCGGTTCCCAGTCGAAGACGACGGCGTTCTCGTCGTCGCCGATGACCACCTCGGCGCCGGGGACCGCGCCGGCCTTGAACAGCTCGTCCTCCACGCCGAGGCGGGCGAGGCGGTCGGCGAGGTAGCCCACCGCTTCGTCGTTGGTGAAGTCGGTCTGGCGCACCCAGCGGCGCGGCTTCTGCCCGCGCACCCGGAAGCGGACCTGGCGTGCCTCGACGTCGCCGTACTCCTCGCGCGTGACCGAGAACCCGGCCTCGTCGACGGCGGGCGGGGTCAGCACGACGCGCGTGGGCACCGCCTCGGGAGCGGCCGCGCGCGCCGCGCGGACGAGCTCGGCCATCGCGAAGCCCAGCTCGCGCAGCCCCGTGCGGGCGACCGCCGAGACGACGAAGACCGGGGCGCCGCGCCGCTCCAGGTCGGCGCGGACGATCTCGGCCATGTCCCGGGCGTCGGGGACGTCGGCCTTGTTGATCACGACGATCCGGGGGCGGTCCTGCAGCGGGACGGTGCCGTCGTCGACGCGGTACGCGGCCAGCTCCTTCTCGATGGCCTCCAGGTCGCTGACGGGGTCGCGGTCGGCCTCGAGGTTCGCGCCGTCCAGGACGTGCACGAGGGCGACGCAGCGCTCGACGTGGCGCAGGAAGTCCAGGCCCAGCCCGCGGCCCTCGCTGGCGCCGGGGATCAGGCCGGGCACGTCGGCGACGGTGAAGCGGGTCTCGCCGGCCTCGACGACGCCCAGGTTCGGCACGAGCGTGGTGAAGGGGTAGTCGGCGATCTTCGGCCGGGCCGCCGACAGCGCCGCGACGAGGCTGGACTTGCCGGCGCTGGGGAAGCCGACGAGCGCGACGTCGGCGAGCGTCTTCAGCTCCAGCACGACGTCGCGGGTGTCGCCGGGCTCGCCGAGCAGGGCGAAGCCGGGGGCCTTGCGGCGCGGGGAGGCCAGGGCGGCGTTGCCGAGGCCGCCGCGGCCGCCGGCGGCCGCGACGAAGCGGGTGCCGGCGCCGACCATGTCGGCCAGCAGCTCGCCCTTGGCGGAGCGCACGATGGTGCCGTCCGGCACGCCGATGACGAGGTCCTCGCCCTCGGCGCCGCTGCGGTGCCCGCCCATGCCGAAGCGGCCGTCGGGTGCGCTGCGGTGCGGGCGGCGGTGCAGGTCCAGCAGGGTCGTCACCTGCGGGTCGACCTCGAGGACGACGTCGCCGCCGCGGCCGCCGTTGCCGCCGTCGGGGCCGCCGAGCGGCTTGAACTTCTCGCGGTGCACCGACGCGCAGCCGTTGCCGCCGTCACCGCCAGCGACGTGCAGGACGACCCGGTCCACGAACGTGGGGGACGTGGCGGCCATGGCGACTCTCCGGCTCTCTGAGGACTGCTGGCCCCCGGACGCCGTGCGGCGGGCGGGGGTGGGGTGTTCGCGGGGCGACGCACGGAGGGGCGGACCGGATGCCCGGTCCGCCCCTCCGTGTCACGACTGGTGCGTCGTCACTCGCCCGCGACGACGTTGACGACCTTGCGGCCGCGGCGGGTGCCGAACTCGACGGCACCCGGGACCAGTGCGAACAGCGTGTCGTCGCCGCCGCGGCCCACACCGTCACCGGGGTGGAAGTGGGTGCCGCGCTGGCGGACGAGGATCTCGCCCGCGCTGACGACCTGGCCACCGAAGCGCTTCACGCCGAGGCGCTGGGCGTTGGAGTCACGACCGTTGCGCGAGGAGCTCGCGCCCTTCTTGTGTGCCATGAGCTGACGTCACTCCCCGATGCTGGTGATCTTGACACGGGTCAGCTTGGAGCGGTGCCCCTGGCGCTTGCGGTACCCGGTCTTGTTCTTGTACTTCAGGATGGTGATCTTGGGGCCGCGGGCCCCTTCGATCACCTCGGCGACGACCTTGACACCCGACAGCGCGGACGCGTCGTGGGTGACGGTCTCACCGTCGACGAGGAGCAGCGGCTGCAGCTGCAGGGTCTCCCCGCTGGGAACGGCGACCCGGTCGATGGTCAGCACGTCGCCGACCGAGACCTTCTCCTGCCGGCCGCCGGCGCGGACGATGGCGTAGACCACAACGAACCCGTTTCTCTCGCACGAACTGGGACGCCACCGGCCCGCCGACGGCGGACCAGGGCTCGCGCACGGTGGCGCACCAAGGGTCAAGCGTACGGAACGCCACCCTCGGGGGTCAAAACGACTCGCCGCCGCCGGGGGTGACCTGCTCGCCGGCACCCTCGGCAGGCGCCCCCTCGCCGGCCGCACCCTCGGCCGCCGAGGCCTCGGCAGCTGCGGCCTCGGTGCGGCGGGCGGCCGCGACGGCCGCGATGGCCGCCAGCACGGCGGGGTCCTTGCCCGGCTCCCGCGCGGCCGGCTCCGCGGCGGACGGGTCGGCGGCCGGCGGCTGCTCCTCGGCGCGCGCGTCCCGGGAGCCGCGGCCCCGGCGGCCGCGGGACTTGCCCGACCCGCCGTTCGAGCCGTTGGAGGCGGGCGTGCCGGCTCCCGAGCCGTTGGCGGTGGAGCCGTTCACCCCCCCGTCCGAGGCGCCGGAGGAGGCGTTCTCGGCGGAGGCCGCCTCCAGCTCCTCCAGCACGGCGGCCAGCCCCTGCCCGGTGCGCTTGCGCGTCATCTGCACCAGCCCCAGGGACGTCACCTCCGCGACCTGGTGCTTGGTGCGGTCGCGGCCCAGGCACTCCACCAGCCGGCGCAGCACGAGGTCGCGGTTGGACTCCAGGACCATGTCGATGAAGTCGATGACGATGATCCCGCCGATGTCGCGCAGCCGCAGCTGGCGGACGATCTCCTCGGCCGCCTCGAGGTTGTTGCGCGTCACCGTCTCCTCCAGCGTCCCGCCGGAGCCGGTGAACTTGCCGGTGTTGACGTCGATGACGTGCATCGCCTCGGTGGGGTCGATCACGAGGGAGCCGCCCGAGGGCAGCCAGACCTTGCGGCCCAGCGCCTTCTGGAGCTGCTCGTCGACGCGGTGCGCGGCGAAGACGTCCTCGTCGGACTCCCACCGCTGGAGCCGGGGAGCCAGGTCCGGGGCGACGTCGCCGACGTAGCCGTGCACCGTCTCCCACGCCTCGGCCCCCGAGACGACGAGGCGGGAGAAGTCCTCGTTGAAGACGTCGCGCACGACGCGGACGGTGAGGTCCGGCTCGCCGTGCAGCAGGACGGGCGCGTTCTTGCTGGAGGCCTTGGCCTGGATGGACTCCCAGGTGGCCTGCAGCCGCTGCACGTCCGCGGCCAGCTCGTCCTCGGAGACCCCCTCGGCGGCCGTGCGGACGATGACGCCGGCCCCCTCCGGCACGACCTTCTTCAGGACCTTCTTCAGCCGGGAGCGCTCGGTGTCGGGCAGCTTGCGGGAGATGCCCGTCATGGAGCCGCGCGGGACGTAGACCAGGTACCGGCCGGGCAGGGAGACCTGGCTGGTCAGCCGGGCGCCCTTGTGGCCGACGGGGTCCTTGGTGACCTGCACCAGCACCGGGTCGCCGGACTTCAGCGCGGCCTCGATGCGGCGCGGCTGGCCCTCCAGCCCCGCGGCGTCCCAGTTGACCTCACCGGCGTACAGGACGGCGTTGCGCCCCTTGCCGACGTCCACGAAGGCGGCCTCCATGCTCGGCAGCACGTTCTGCACGCGGCCGAGGTAGACGTTGCCGACCATCGTGGTCTGCGCCTTCAGGGCGCCGTAGTGCTCGACGAGGATGCCGTCCTCGAGCACGCCGATCTGCGTGACGCCGTCCTTCTCCCGCACGACCATGACGCGCTCGACGCTCTCGCGGCGCGCCAGGAACTCGGCCTCGGTGAGGATGGCGCGCTTGCGGCCCTGCTCCCGGCCCTCCCGGCGGCGCTGCTTCTTCGCCTCCAGGCGGGTGGAGCCCTTCAGCGCGGTGATCTCGTCCTCGCCGGTGCCGCCGCCGGTGCTCCCGCCGCTGCCGCGGCCCCGGCGCGGCTCGCGCACCCGCACGACGGTGTTCGGCGGGTCGTCGGGCGAGGGCTCGTCGCCCTCGGCGGCCCCGCCGCGGCGGCGACGGCGACGGCGACGGCGCGAGGAACCGGACGCCTCGTCCGCCTCGGCGCCCTCGTCCCCGTCGGTACCGGTGTCCTCGTCCTCGTCCTCGTCGGAGGCGTCCACGGCCGCTGCGCGCGCAGGCGTGCCGGGCTCCCCACCCCCGGCCCGGGCGTCGTCGTCCCCGTCGCGCTCGTCGCCCCGGCCCTCGTCGTCGGTGCGCTCGGCGTCCTCGCGGGTGCGCCCTCGCCGGCCCCGGCCGCCGCGGCGGCGACGGCGGCGGTTGCCGGCGTCCTCGTCGTCGTCCTCGTCGGAGCCCGCGGGGGCGCTGCGGTCGTCCTCACCCGCGGCGGGCCGCAGGGGGCCCTCCTCGACGTCGACGTCCTCGCCGCCCGTGGTCAGCGCGTCCAGGAGGTCCTCGGCATCGCGCACCGCGTCCTCGCCGGGTTCCTGAGCGGAGCGCTCCGCGGCGGGCCGCGGCGGACCCGCCGGCGCGGAGGCGCGCCGGCTGCGGCGGGGCGCCTCGTCGACGGCGGGTGCCTGGAAGAAGACGGCGGTGGCGCGCGCGGCGGCCTCGGCGGCGCGCTCGGCGGCGGTGCGCTCGCGGCGGCCGGCCAGCCCCGCGGCGCGCAGGAGGACGGGGTCGTCCATGACGTCCTGCGGGTCGTCCACCGGGGCCTGCACGGGCTCCTCGGCGACCGCCTGGTCGGCGGCGGGCTCCTCGGCGACCGCCTGATCGGCGGCGGGCTCCTCGGCGACCGGTTCGGCGGGCGCCTGGACGGGCTCGTCCTCGACGGGACGGTCCTGCGCCGCAGCGACCTCGGCCGGCTCGGCGGGGGCCGTCGCACGAGACCGGGAGGTGCGGCGGCGCCGCGCGGGTGCCGGCGCCTCGGACGCAGCGGGCTCGGCGATCGGCTCGGCGACCGGCTCCGGGGCGGGTTCGGGAGCTGCGGGGGCGGTCGGCACGGTCTGCTCGACGGCGACGCCGGCCACCTCGCCGACGGGCTGCTCCACGGCCGCCTCCTCGGCGGCGGCCGCGGGGGTGCCGGTGCGGCGCGTGGCCCGGCGGGCGCGGCGCCGGGGTGCCGGGGCCGCCTCCTCCGCCGGCTCGTCCTCCGGCGCGGGGGTGTCGGCGGGGGCCGGTGGAGCGGGGGCGGCGGGCACGGTCTGCTCGACGGTGCCGCCGGCCACCTCGCCGACGGGCTGCTCGGGGCTCGTCACCGCGGGCGGCTCGCCGTCGGCGGCGGGCTCGGGCGCCTCGACGCGCACCGGCGGCCCCGCGGGGCGGCTGGCGGCCCGGCGCCGGCGCGGGCGGGTGGTGCCGCTGCCCGACGGTGCCGCTGCGTTCTGGTCGTTCTCTTCAGGTGTGGTCGTCACGGGTGCTCCCGTCGCCCGACGACGGCCACTCCACCGGTGAACCCGTGGCCGCCGGGAGGCGTCCTCGAAGGGATCGCCGGGTGGGGTGACCCGCACCCGGCGGAAGTCCTCGGTGCACGGACGGGGTTCGCACGCGGTCGGCGGCGCTCCGCTCGTGCCGCCGCCCGCCCTCCGACCGGATCGGGGACCGGGGCGCCTGCGAGGCCCTTCCACTGGACCGCGGCGCTGCCCGGCCGCCACGCTCCGGGCGGCGGTCTGGTCGGCGGGTCGGTCGCCCGGTGTGGGGAACGCCCGACCGTCCGCAGTCTCTCACAAGCGCGCGCACCTGCCGCTGTGGACGGCGTCGTCCACAGCGGCGGGTCCGCTCGCGATCGGGGTCGAGGGGGGGGGCGGGGGGGGGGGGGCTGCGCCCGGGGCGCGAGGGCGGCCGCCTCCCCCGCTCCCAGGCTCGGAGGGTCGACTTCACGAACAACCTGATCATAATCACCACGAC